>JAEZFE010000283.1 GCA_023437865.1 Pseudomonadota bacterium
ATCTCCACCCGTGGCGGCGTGGCCCTGCGTCCCGGCGACGGCGTCATCCATTCCTGGCTGAACCGCCTGCTGCTGCCCGATACCGTGGGCACCGGCGGCGACTCGCACACCCGCTTCCCCATCGGCATTTCGTTCCCGGCGGGCTCGGGCCGGGTGGCCTTCGCCGCCGCCACCGGCGTCATGCCGCTGGACATGCCGGAATCGGTGCTGGTGCGCTTCAAGGGCAAGCTGCAGCCGGGCGTCACGCTGCGTGACCTCGTCAACGCCATCCCGCTCTACGCCATCCGCCAGGGCCTGCTGACGGTGGAGAAGAAGGGCAAGAAGAACGTCTTCTCCGGCCGTATCCTCGAGATCGAGGGCCTGCCCGACCTCAAGGTCGAACAGGCGTTCGAGCTGTCCGATGCCGCCGCCGAGCGTTCGGCTGCCGCCTGCTCGGTCCGCCTCGACAAGGCCCCGATCATCGAATACATGACCTCGAACATCACCCTGATGAAGTGGATGATCGCCGAGGGCTACGAGGACGCCCGCACGCTCGGCCGCCGCATCAAGGCTATGGAAGCCTGGATCGCCAATCCGAGCCTGCTCGAGCCCGATGCCGACGCCGAATACGCGGCGGTCATCGAAATCGACCTGGCCGATATCAAGGAGCCGATTGTCGCCTGCCCGAACGATCCGGACGACGTCAAGCTGCTGTCCGAAGTGGCCGGCGCCAAGATCGACGAGGTGTTCATCGGCTCGTGCATGACCAATATCGGTCATTTCCGCGCCGCCGGTAAGATCCTCAACGGCCAGTCGGACATTCCGACCCGCCTGTGGATCGCGCCGCCGACCAAGATGGACGCCCTGATCCTCAACGAGGAAGGCTATTACTCGGTGCTGGGCAAGGCCGGCGCCCGCATGGAAATGCCGGGCTGCTCGCTGTGCATGGGCAACCAGGCCCAGATCCGCAAGGGCTCGACCGCCATGTCGACCTCGACCCGCAACTTCCCCAATCGCCTGGGCATCGACACGCAGGTCTATCTCGGTTCCGCCGAGCTGGCCGCCGTCTGCGCCCTGACCGGCAAGATCCCGACCCCGGCCGAGTATCTCGAGCAGGTGCAGGTGATCAACGCCAAGGCGGCCGACATCTACCGCTACATGAATTTCGACCAGATCGACGCGTTCCGCAACGTGGCCGACAAGGTGGCGGTCTAAGAGCTAACGAAAACTAGAAACGTGCCTCGACTGCCCCCCGCCGGGAAACCGGCGGGGGTTTTCTTTTGTCGGCAAGGGAGGGAGTAGGAGGGGCGGATGCGTCCTCCCCACTTCGTCATCCCCGCGCACGCGGGGATCCAGGGGATCCACAACCGACCTCGGGGCACCCCTGGATCCCGGGTCTGCGCTTCGCTTGTCCGGGGTGACGAGTGTCAGGGGAAAATAAGTGCCCGAGTCCTAGGCGGCTGTTCATGGAAACGCAGATGAACACCGATGAACTAGATCAACACAGATGCGCCTCGGGAAACAGCGTCGGCAATGCGACGTGCCCCCCATCGGTGTTTATCTGTGTTCATCGGTGTTCCGATGAACCACCGGCAGCCACGCTGCGCTACACCAACTTCTTGGCGTAGCCGCGCGGCGTGTACACCCGCTCCTGCCCGCCCAGCGTCAGGCGGCGGCTTTCCGAGCTGCCGACCATCACCAGGGTCAGCATGTCGGCATGATCCGGGGTTAGTTCGCCCAGCGTAACGACCGTGACACGCTCCTCCGGACGGCCAAGCTGGCGGGCGAGGATGACCGGGGTTTCGGGCGGGCGGCCGGTCAGCAGGATGTCGCGGGCCTTGGCCAATTGGTCGCGTCGGCGTTGGCTGACCGGGTTGTAGAAGCAGACGACGAAATCGGCCTCGGCGGCGGCCTTCAGGCGCTTCTCAATGGTCTCCCACGGGGTCAGCAGGTCCGACAGCGAGATGGTGCAGAAATCGTGGTTCACCGGCGCGCCGGCGCGGGCGGCGGCGGCCTGCAGGGCGGAGATGCCGGGGCAGACCGAGACCTCGGTGCGCAGCCATTCCGGCTTCTGCTCACGGTCGATCAGCTCGAACACCAGGGTGGCCAGCGCATAGATGCCGGCATCACCCGAGCACACCAGCGCGACGGTCTTGCCTTCTCCGGCGAGGTCCAGCGCCATGCGGGCGCGGTCGGCCTCGGCTCCCAGATTGCTCTCGTGCCGGGCCTTGCCGGCGGCGGCGTCACCCAGCAGGTCCAGGTACATGCCATAGCCCACCAGATCGGTGGCGGCGGCGATGGCGAGGCTCACCTCGGGGGTGCGCCAGTACGGGGTACCGGGGCCGATGCCGACCACGTATAGCGTGCCGCGGCCCCGGCCCACTTTCAGCGGTTCGATGGCGGCGGGGGAGCGCGCGATGGCGAGGGTGGCGCGCTTGGTCTTGAGTTTGGGCACCACCAATTCGGCCTCGGGGCCGGCGGCGGCCAGAGCGGCGCCTTCCGACACGCCGGGGCAGCCGGTCTCTTTCAATACGATGTCGGAAGGATTGTGCAGGCGCGGCGCCTCGGCGGCCAGTTCGGCGGGGGTGAAGAAGCGGACGGGGACGCCCAGCTGCTTGGCCAGCGCATGCACCGCCGGCTCGTCCATCTTGAGGTCGATGGAGGCGACGCAGGCGATGGCGCCGGGCGCCAGGGCCTCGGCCTCCAGGGTGTCGCGCACCAAAGCGGCCAGCTCCTCGGGCGGGCAGCCGCGGTCGCAGCCGACGCCCAGCGCCAGCACCGGCGGGTTCAGCAGCAATTCGGCCTCGTCGGCCACCACCTGGTGGTCGGTGACGCGCACCGAGGCGTCGGCCTCGTCGGTGAAGGGCAGGTGGGCCAGCCATTGGGCTTGGCCGGCCTCGACCTCCAGGCGCACCGGCTCGCCGGCCAGCAGGGCGGTGGCCACCGGCTTGGCGGCTTCCGGATTGGCCACGTGCCAGCCGGCGGGCGGCTCGTCCAGCGCCACCCCCAGCTTGAGGTCGCCCGCCGTGGTGATGGCCGGGTGCGAGCCGAGCGCGGTGGCGAGCGAGCGGGCCAGTTCGTTGGCGCCGTGATGGCCGCCGAGCAGCGGCACCACCGACGAGCCGTCGGGGGCGACGGCCAGCACCGGCGGCTCCGCCTGCTTGTCGGTGAGCAGCGGGGCGACGGCGCGGATCAGGATGCCGGCGGCGCACACGCCGATGATGGCGGTGCCGTCCTCGAACAGGGCGCGGATATGGGCCTTGGTGTCGCTGAACACCGTGTCGGCATTGTCGACGCGCCCCGCCAGCCCGTGCAGGCGGGCGCCGGGCAGGGCGGCCACTACCTTCTGGGCGGCGGGCAGGGCGGCGGGAGTGACGGCGAGGACGGCGATCATGAGTGCACCAGTACGAGCGAGAAATAGGGAGCCTCGGCGGCGTCGGCCAAGGGAAGGATGCGCTGGCTGGCTTGCGTGGCGCGTTCCACCAGCAGGGCCTTATGGGTGAGACCCAGGCGGTCGAGCACCCGGCGCACCTTGGGCAGATGGCGGCCGATCTTCATCAGCACGGCGGATTCGGCGGATTGCAGCAGGCGCTCGATCTCGGCCTCGGGGCGGGTCGCCGGGATGATGGCGACGGCGTCCTCCAGCGTGGACAGCGGGTGCAGGGCCACCGCGGCGGCGGCCATGGGCGAGGCGATGCCCGGAACCACCTGGATCGGGAAGCGCTTGAGCCGGGTCATCAGGTAGATGAACGAGCCGAAGAACAGCGGATCGCCCTCGCACAGCACGCCCACGTCGGACCCGGATTCCAAATGGCCGGCGATTGTTGCGGCAGCGCAATCATAGGCGGCATCGGTATCGTCGCGCTCGGGGCGGAAGGACAGGCGGATGGCGATCTCGGTTTTACCCGCGGGAATGTGCGGCGCCGCGATGGTCCGCGCCAGGCCGTCACCCTCCAGCGGCGCCGGCCAGGCCAGCACCGGGCATTCCTTCAGCAGGCGCACTGCCTTCAGCGTCAACAGCTCGGCATCGCCGGGGCCGATGCCGATGCCGTACAGGGTGCCGGTCATCGCTTCACCCCGATGTACTGGGTCACCGGCATGGCCGGATGCCAGGTGTGGAAGCCGCCCACGGGGGCCAGCCGCGACACCGCAAGCCGGGTCATTTGGCCGCCGAAGCGGCCGTGCAGCGCCATTAATGCCGCCTCGCCCTCGATGGTGACCGCGTTGGCGACCAGCCTGCCGCCGGGCCGCAGGGTGCTCCAGCAGGCCTCCAGCAATCCGGGGGCGGAAATGCCGCCGCCCACGAAAATCGTGTCGGGATCGGAATAGGGC
>JAEZFE010000364.1 GCA_023437865.1 Pseudomonadota bacterium
GCGCCCGGCTGTGCGGCGACGATGCCCTGTGGCCGCGCCTCGATCCGCTGACGCGCGCCCCCGATGCCGCCAGCCGCGACAGGCTGCGCCACGGTTTCTGTGCCGGAGAACCCAAGGCGTGGGGCGACAGGGAGCGGCAGGACGCCGCCCGCCTGTTCGCATTGCTGGCCCGATATGGCGGCGAGGAATTGGTTGGCCCCTCCCCCTGCTTGCAGGACGGCACGTTCTGGCCCGAGGTCACCTATTGATCGCCCGGCGCGCCCTGGCCCAGGCGGGATCGCTGCTGCTGCTCGGGATCGCGTGGCAGGGCCTGGTGCTGGCCGTGCCGGGCACTGTGCTGGCGTCACCGTTGCAGGTGGCGCAGGCGCTCTCCGCCGCGCTGCAGGGCGACATGCTTCATCATCTGTCGGTCACCCTGGCGCGGGTGGCAGCCGCCTTCACCGTGGCGCTGTCGCTGGGCACCTTGATCGGGCTTGCCTTGGGGCGGCTGCCCGCGCTCGACGGGCTGGTGGACGGTTGGGTGGGGTTCTTCCTCAACCTGCCCGCCTTGGTGACCACCATCCTGTGTTTCCTTTGGTTCGGCCTCACCGAGACGGCGACGCTGGCGGCGGTGGCCGCCAACAAGATTCCGTCCGTGGTGGTGACCATTCGCGAGGGCGCCCGCGCGCTGGACCCCGGTTACGCGGCCCTGGCCCGCACCTACCGCTTCGGCCGGTGGAAGACGCTGCGCCACGTGCTGATGCCGCAACTGGCGCCCTATCTGGTGGTGGCGGCGCGCAACGGCCTGGCGCTGATCTGGAAGATCGTGCTGGTGGTCGAACTGCTGGGGCGCAGCGACGGCATCGGTTTCAAGCTGCACCTCTTGTTCCAGATGTTCGACATCGCCGGCATCCTGGCCTACAGCCTGTCGTTCATTGCCATCGTTCAGGTGATCGAAGTGGCGCTGCTGTCGCCCTTCCAGCGCCGAATCGAGGCCTGGCATGGCTGACGTGCTCGACGCCCTCATCGCCGAGAAGCGCCACGGCGCCGCAATCGTGCTGCGGGATGTCCGCCTCACCGCGCTGGCCGGCGAGTTCGTTGGATTGTCCGGCCCGTCCGGATGCGGCAAGACGACGCTGATGAACATCCTGGCGGGAATTGACCGCGCCTTCGCCGGCAGCCTCGTCGCGCCGCAAGCCCGGGGCGTGGTGTTCCAGGACCCGCGCCTGCTGCCCTGGCGCAGTGTGGCCGCCAACATCGCCTTGGCCGCCCCCGGCATGACGGCGGCCGCCATCGATGCGGTGCTGGCCTCGGTAGGGCTGCCCGGAACCGGTGACCTGCTGCCCGGCCAGCTTTCACTCGGCATGGCGCGCCGCGTGGCGCTGGTGCGCGCCCTGGCGGTGCAGCCCCGCCTGCTGTTGCTGGACGAGCCTCTGGTCTCTCTGGACGAGGACAGCGCGCGCATCTGCCGCCGAGTGGTCATGGAGTATTGGGAGACCTACCGGCCCATTGTAGTCATGGTGTCGCACGACGCCGCCGATCTGGCCGCCATGGCGCACCGCGTGATGCGCCTCGGCTAATCGATCACACGCCGACGCAGCAGGCCGCGCGCCGGGTCGTACCCCCACACCGCCAGCACCATGAACGCCCCCAGGCTTGCCGCCACCCAGGCCAGCGCATCCGCGTTGAGGCGGCCGTAGAGCGCGAAGCGGATCAGTTCGACTGCGTGGGTAAACGGGTTGCAGGCGGACAATTGGGCGAGCACCGGGCTGGTCTCAGCGATCTTCCACAGCGGATACAGCGCCGACGACAGGAAGAACGCGGGAAAGATGACGAAATTCATCACCCCGGCGAAGTTCTCCAACTGGCGGATGGCCGAGGACAGGAACAGCCCCGCCGCCCCCAGCATCATGCCGACCACCAGCAGGGCCGGCAGCACCGCGACATAGCCGAATGCCGGCAAGCGGGCGTCGAATGCCCAGGCAATGGCGAGGAAGAGGACCACCTGCACCACCGACACCAAGGTCCCCGCCAGCAGCTTGGCACTGAGCAGCCACCAGCGCGGCAGCGGACTGACCAACAGCATGCGCATGGCGCCGGTCTCGCGGTCGTGCACCATGGACAGCGACGTCTGCAAGCCGTTGAACAGCATGACCATCCCCACCAGGCCGGGCAGGATGTAGGTCTCGTAGGTAATGTAGGTCTCGTAAGGTGGCGTGATGGCCACGCCGAGCGCGGCGCGGAACCCGGAGGCGAACACCACCAGCCACAGCAGCGGCCGGAACAAGCCGGCCAGGAAGCGTTCGCGCTGGCGCAGGAAGCGCAGGCCCTCGCGCACCAGGATGCCGTACAGCGCCACCCATGCAGCCATCATCAGGGCCCCGTCAGTTGCGTGAACGCCGCTTCCAGATGGTCGCCGCCGGCCTGCCGCACCAGCTCGGCCGCCGATGCGGCGGCGCGCACCCGGCCGGACTGAACCAGAACCACCGGATCGTCCGGCTCCACCTCGTCCATCAGATGGGTGGCCCACAGCACCGCCAGCCCCTGGTCGCGGCACAGCGCACGGATATGGCCGATCAGCCCGCGCCGGCTGGACAGGTCGAGCCCCACGGTCGCCTCGTCGCACAGCAGCACACGCGGCCGATGCAGCAGGGCGCGGGCCAGTTCCAGCTTGCGACGGTTGCCGCCGGACAGCGAGCGCGCCCGCATGGACAGGGGCTCGGCCAGTCCCACGGCGGCCAGCATTTCGGGCGCCCGCAGCCTTGCCTCCATTCCGGAAATGCCGTGCAGCGCGGCGGCGTAGCGCAGGTTCTGGTCGATCGACAGATCGAGGTCGAGGGTGGGTTGCTGGAACACCACGCCCAATCGCCCCAGGGCCATGCCGGGCGCCGCCGCCAAATCGTGACCGCCGATGGCGATGGTGCCGGAGAGCGGTGCGTAAAGTCGGGTGAGCAGGCTGACCAGCGTACTCTTGCCGGCACCGTTGGGGCCGAGCAGAGCGGCGAACTGGCCGGGAGCCACCGTCAGCGACACCCGGTCCAGGGTGAAGCCGCCGGCATGACGGAACAACAGGTCGTCGACGGCCAGCGCGCAGGTCATGGCCGGATCGCGATGCCCCAGGGGTAGCGCCCCACCGGGATGGACTTGACGACTTCCAGCGTCTTCGCGTCGATGACCGACACGTCGCCGGACACGCCGTTGGTGGTCAGCAGTCGGGATTGATCAGGGGTGAAGGCCAAATGCCAGACACGTCGCCCTACCAGCAGATACTTCACCACCTGGAACGTCGCAGTGTCGATCACCGCCACGTGGTTGGCCGGGCCCAGGG
>JAEZFE010000461.1 GCA_023437865.1 Pseudomonadota bacterium
ACATGAACACATCCAGCGCCGCATAGCCGCGCTCGGGCCATGAATGGATGGTGATGTGGCTTTCCGCCAGCACCAGCACGCCCGAAATACCGCCATTGGGCTGGAAGTGGTGCAAGTGGCAATGGAGGATGGTGGCTCCGCCCTTGATGGCGGATTCCCTCAGCGCCTCTTCCACCAACTCGATGTCATCGAGCTTGGTGGCGCCCCACAGATCAATCAGCAAGTGCGTTCCGGCGTATTTTACGCCGTTGCGCGTGACATAGTAATCCTTGCCGTTGTCAGTCTCAGGCCAAGCCTGGGATTGATTGTCGGCGGCAGCGCTGTGGGTATTCCTCGGATCATCTTCCGAGTTCATCCCCAGTCGGGCAAGAGCGTGAGCCATTGCTCCCCTCCAAACCAGCAGATGGACCAGAATTCGCGTAAGGAGGCGGGTTATCCATCAAACCGGGCGCGGAAGCAACTAAAATTGTTGCCGCCGGTTCAGAGGGTTAGGGCAGGGCCTGCGCGCAGGACGGTCGGGGAGGGTCAGTTGAGTGAGCTTAGGCCCTGCGACTGCATGCGGGTGCGCCACTCCGACATGAAGGTCTGGAAGTTCTCGACCATCTTGATTTTCTGGGGAACCGTCCGGTAATCCACCACGCCCCGCTCGTGTTCGCTGGTGAGCAGGTCGAAGGCCTCGCGTAGCGGAGTGGTCGCCATGCGTGGGCCATAGGTGCGGCGCAGGCGCTGCAGGCCGCGATCGTCGCGGGCCAGCGTCATGGCGGTGGCCAGATCCACCAGCCGGCGGGCGACAGCGGGCTGAAGCGGCGACGCGCCCTCGGGCTTGTCGATGGCGGCCTCCAGGGCAGCAGCGGCCTCGGGCCACTTCTTCATATCCCAATAGATGCCGGCACGCAGTTGGCGGGCCTCGGCGGACTGGTCGTTAATAATCAGCGCCAGCGCCTCAGCCGTGCGGCCCAATTCAGACAATGCGCGCACGCGCATGTAGCGGCGCTGGTCGAACAGGTCGGTAGGCAGGTTGGGGACTTCGCTCATCTCCAGGCTTTCCAGCGCCTGGGCGGGCTTGCGGTCGGACAGCTCCAGGAAGGCCAACCGGGCGCCAACGCGAGCCTTGTCCTGACCCTGCAGGCGGAACTGGACCTGATGGCGCAGCAGATCGCCGGCGCGGTCGAGCAGATCCACCGCCGCCAGCCGGTCGGCCAGCTTGCGGATCATCTCATCGCCCTTGGAGCCCGACGGAGTCAATTCCTGGAACTCGTCATACAGACCGATGGCGCCGATGGGAGACATGCTGTCGGCGCCGCCGCCCAGGAACAGCTTCTCGAAGGCGTCGTTCATCATGGTCTGAACCGTGCCGATATCAGGATTGTCGGCATGGTTGGAGACGATGGAGCGCAGCATGCGCAGGCCGTCGGCATATTGACCGTCGGCCAGCATCAGTTCGCCCAGGCGCTTGAGCAGCGTGTATTCGAAATCCTCACCACGCCAGGCAAAGCGCAGCTTGTTCATCTGCTTGATGGCTTCGGCGGCGGCGATCTGGTTGCGCTTGAGCTGCAACTCGATGCGGGCGCGGGCGCCATAGGCGCGGTCTGGGCGGGACTCGCCTTCCTCGGCCTCGCGATACTTGGCGATGGCCTGATCCCAATTGCGGCCGGTCTCGGCGGCCAGACCCTGCAGGTAGCTGATGGCGCCCATGTCGCGCGCGGTCAGGCCTGAACCATTCATCGCCTCGACGACGCGGTTTGCGGCCTTGGCATCACCCGAGGCGGCGGTTGCCAGGGCGGCGATCTTGCCCAGCGCCATGCGCAGGCGCGGGGTCAGCGGCTTGATTTCCTCGGGGGCCAGGCGCAGCATCAGCCCGTTTCGGGCCATGTCGCCGGTGCCCCGCGCCTTGGCGGCGGCCAGCCACATCTGCGCCTGCGGATCCTTTGCCAGTGACGCGTGCGACAAATCGTCAATGGCTTCCGAATCGCGCAGCAGCAGCAGGCTGGCAACGCCGCGCAGGCCGCGGAAATTGGCGGTGTCGGCGGCAGCCGGGTCGGTGGCGGCGATCAGGCGCAGAACGCCCAGCGCTTCAGCCGGCATGGCGTTAGCCACATAATGGCGGGCCACCTCCAGGCGTTGCGCGTTCTTTTCCTCGGGCCGCACCAGACCCATGCGCGACATCAACTTCTGATGTTCCGCTACGAACTTGTCGGCACCGCCCCGGTTCCACCGGCTGATGTCGAGCGGCCCGCCCGCGGAAGTCTCGGCGCCCGCGCCACCGCCGGCCTGATCGCCGGCTGCGGATGACGACTCGGGGGGCAGCGCCGCGCGCGACAGGTGCAGGCCGCCGGGCATCGAAACCTCGACACCCTGGCGGTGAGCATCCAGGCGGGCGCCATCGGCCAGAGGTACCAGAGCGACGCCTTGGGCAGTTGGCAGCAGCTCGGCGCCCGGAACCACGGTTTCGTCGCGCACGCCGGCGCCGATGGCGGTCAGCGGCATGATCTGAATGGTGTCGCCGACCTCGGGGTCGCGGGCGATGACCGCTTGCGGCGGCACGTCAGAGGCAGGCAGAAGGAGGCGGCCCCGGTCCTCGAAGTCGAATTGGCGGTTGACCGCCAGCGGCATTGTCGGCGCCAGCGGCTGCTGAACCAGGTCGAACACCCACAGCTGCCCTTCCTTACGGATGGAAGGATTGTAGCCGGCCTTGGTGATCAGGCGCACGGCGGTGCCGTTTTTCACACCCGGGACCTGTTCGACGTGTAGCACCACGTCGCCGCCGGTACGCTTGAGCAGCTTGGTGTCGATATCCGATTTGCGGTCAAACACCAGCCACAGCCAGCCGGCGCGGCGGAAGGCGGCGGCGCCCGATGGCTGTTCGAACCCCACACCCAGGCTGACCGCCGGGGCCGGCTTGTCCGCAGCCGGAGCGGAGGCGGTTATGGGCACAGGTGCCGGTGCTGGTGTCGGAGCGGCGGCCGGCGTGCCGGGCAGCTCGACCTTGGGCAATTCGGGCTTGGGCTGCTCCGGCTTAAGCTCGGCCTTGGCGGGCTCGGCCGGCGGCGGTGCGGCCTTGGCCGGTTCCGGCTTGGGCTCTTCCTTGACGGGCGCGGGTGCGGGAACGGGCGGCGGTTGCACGGCGGTAGCGGCGATCTTGGGAGCGGGGCCCTTCTTCAGGTCTACTGCCACCTTGGAGCCCGACAGGAAATGCTTGGCCGTGGTGCCGGCGGGGACGGCCAGCACGATCGCGGTGCCCCGGCCTTGGGGGCGGGCCTCGACGAAGCGCACATCCGGCGGCAGCGCCGCCTCCAGCGAGGTGACGTTAAGATTGGCCGGGCGGTCGAAGGCAATGACCGCCTGCGTGTCGGTGACGGTCACGCCATAGCCGACCGGCTTGGGCCAGTCGAACACCAGCCGGTTGAATCCGTCATGTTCGCCGCCGCGGACCATCAGATCGGTGGCGGGCACACCCTGTCCCTCGGCGGTCTTGGCCGGCGTCGGGCCGGGTGCAGGCGACGGCGGCGGGGCAGGGGTGGCGGCTTCGGCCTTGCTCTCGGTCAGGTCCACAACGGTGGAATTGCCGATGACGAAGGACTTCACCTGAACCGGCATGGCCAGCGAGAAGGTCGCCATGCGCTTGTCGGGCGACAGCACCACGCCCTTGAGATACTTGGAAAGCGGCTTGAGCAGCGTCTTTGGGTCGCCCGCCATCGGCTTTTCGAAGCGAACCACCAACTGGCCGTTGACCAGTTCGGCCGACCATTGGAT
>JAEZFE010000261.1 GCA_023437865.1 Pseudomonadota bacterium
CCCTGCACTGGGCCGAAGACGAAGCGGACCGGGTCCGCTTCGAGCTTTCCGGGCGATACCCCGTCTGAGCGGGATCAGGCGGCCCAGATCTTAGGCGGCCTGGGCGGTCGCCTTACCGAAGTGGGGATCAAGTTCGCCCGAGGCGTAACGCTTGGGCATCTGGGAGGTGGACAGCGGGCGGATCTTGGACGCCTGGCCCTCGCAGCCGAACTGCTGATAGCGTTCGATGCACAGCTTGCGCATGGCTTCCTTGGCGGGCTTGAGCCAGGCGCGGGGGTCGAACTCGCCGGGCTTTTCGGCCAGCAGTTTGCGCACCGCGCCGGTCATGGCCATGCGGTTGTCGGTGTCGATGTTGATCTTGCGCACGCCGTGTTTGTTGCCGCGCTGGATTTCCTCGACCGGCACGCCCCAGGTCTGGGGCATCTGGCCGCCGTACTGGTTGATGATGTCCTGCAGGTCCTGCGGCACCGAGGACGAGCCGTGCATCACCAGGTGGGTGTCGGGCAGCCGACGGTGGATCTCCTCGATCACGTTCATGGCCAGCACTTCGCCGTCGGGCTGGCGGCTGAACTTGTAGGCGCCGTGGCTGGTGCCCATCGCGATCGCAAGAGCGTCGACCTTGGTGGCGCGCACGAAATCGACGGCCTGATCCGGGTCGGTCAGCAGGGCCGAGTGGTCCAGCTTGCCCTCGAAGCCGTGGCCGTCCTCGGCCTCGCCCATGCCGGTTTCCAGCGAGCCCAGCACGCCCAGTTCACCCTCGACCGAAACGCCGCAGGCGTGCGCCATCTGGGTGACGCGGCGGGTGACGTCGACGTTGTATTCGTAGCTGGCGGGGGTCTTGGCGTCCTCCTCCAGCGAGCCGTCCATCATGACGCTGGTGAAGCCGTACTGGATGGCGGTGGCGCAGGTGGCCGGGCCGTTGCCATGGTCCTGGTGCATGCAGACCGGGATGTGCGGATACAACTCGGCCAGGGCGTCGATCAGCTTGGCCAGGACGATGTCGTTGGCGTAGCTGCGGGCGCCGCGCGAGGCCTGGATGATGACCGGCGCATTGACGGCCTCGGCCGCCTCCATGATCGCCAGGCCCTGCTCCATGTTGTTGATGTTGTACGCGGGCAGGCCATAGCCTTCCTCGGCCGCGTGATCGAGCAGTTGCCGCAGCGTGATGCGCGCCATGAGTGGTCTCCTGAGCCCTTTGATTTTGCCCGTTGTCTAACGCGCGCGCCTCGAAAAGTCACGCAATGTAACAGGCTGAACTCAGCCTTGGAGCGCCTCGACGCCGGGCAGGGGCTTGCCCTCCATCCACTCCAGGAAAGCGCCGCCGGCGACGGCGACCAGTTTGCCGGCATGGGCCAACTCGGCGGCATGTTTGGCCGCGGCGACGGTGGCCTTGTCGAACGGCGGCACCTCGAACACGCCCAGCGGGCCGTTCCAGATCAGGGTCTTGGACAGGTCCATGGCGCGGGCCAGACGGGCGACCGTCTCCGGACCGGCGTCCAGGATCAGGTCGTCCGCGGCGATGCGGTCCAGGGCGCGGACGCCGGATTCGACCCCCGGCTTGACCGTCTTGGCCACCACCACATCGACCGGCAGCAGAAGTTCGCAACCCTGACGGCGGGCCTCCTCGATGATCTCGCGGGCCGTGTCGGCCAGGTCTTTCTCGCACAGCGAGCCGCCGACATCGACGCCTTGCGCGAACAGGAAGGTGTTGGCCATGCCGCCGCCGATGGCCAGGCGGTCCAGCTTGGCCACCAGGTTCTTGAGCAGGTCCAGCTTGGTCGAGACCTTGGCCCCGCCGACGATGCCGATCACCGGCTTCTGCGGCTTGCCCAGCGCCGCGTCCAGCGCCGACAGCTCGCGCGCCATCGCGCAACCGGCGTAGGCGGGCAGCAGGCGGGCCAGCCCCTCGGTCGAGGCGTGGGCCCGGTGAGCGGCCGAGAAGGCGTCGTTGACGTACAGGTCGCCCAGTTCCGCCAACTGCTGGGCGAAGGCCGGATCGTTCTTTTCCTCGCCCTTGTGGAAGCGGACGTTCTCCAGCAGCAGCACACCGCCCGCGTCCAGGTCGGCGATCGCCGCCTTCGCCTCATCGCCCACGCAGTCATCGGCGAAACGGACGGGGCCGTGCAGCAGCAGCTCCAGCGGTTCGACGACCGGCTTCAGGCTCATCGCCGGCACGCGCTCGCCCTTGGGCCGGTCGAAATGGGCCAGCAGCACCACCCGCGCGCCCGCCTCGCGCAGGCGATGGATGGTCGGCAGGGCGGCCTTCAGCCGGGTGTCGTCGGTGACCTTGCCGCCTTCCATCGGGACGTTGAAGTCCACCCGAACCAGGGCGGTCTTGCCGGCGAGGTCAGTTGCATCGTCGAGGGTGCGGAAGGTGCTCATGGGGCTGTGTCCTTAGTCTTCCCTTCTCCCGCTGGGAGAAGGTGGCCCGAAGGGCCGGATGAGGGTCGAGCGATGCAGTCGGCGTAAGCCGTCGTCAGGACACGATCAAGCGGGCGTGTTCGCGAATGGCGTCGGCGATCTGGCCGGTTGCGCCCAGTGCCTGGTCATTCGAAAAGCGCAGAACCGTCCAGCCGTGGAGCTCTAGGTTGGATTGGCGGAGGTGGTCGTTTGTGACGACCTCGTCTCGCTCATCGACGCCGCCGTCGAGCTCGATCACTAGGCGCAACTGCTCGCAAGCGAAATCCGCTACGTACCGCCCGATAGGATGTTGGCGACGGAACTTGTGGCCATCGATGCGACCGCCCCGCAGCAAGCTCCAGACGCGCTGTTCGGCAAGGCCAGGCCTTTGACGAAGCAAGCGGGCGAAGGCGGAGCGTTCCAATGTCATCGCGCCGACCCTCACCCTTTCGCGGAGCCAATCGCCTTCGGCTCTTGGGCGCTCAAGCCCTCTCCCATCGGGAGAGGGGCCGCTGCGGGCCGACGCCCATCGCTCACATCTCGCTA
>JAEZFE010000527.1 GCA_023437865.1 Pseudomonadota bacterium
GTCCATGGCGGCGCCCTATGGCGGCGGCATCCCGGCCCGCTTCGACCGTCAGTCGCTGGTGCCCGACGGTGCCTTCTACCGTGTGCGCCTGAGCCCCGCCGAACCAGGGCTGGCAGCCGCAGTGCCATTGCGCGGCAGCGCCCTGATCGACGGCGAGCCTCGCTCGCTTCTAGGCCATGCCTTGCGCGGCATGGCATCCGTCCTGATCCGCGAATGGGGTACCTGACCAGGGAGAGAAGGCCATGAAGCTCGCAACCCTATCTATCCTGTTAATATTGACCGCGCCCTCCATCCTGGCCGCCGAGGCGACCAGCGACGCCGACATCGCCGCCCGGGCGGCACGCGTGGAGATTTTGCGGGCTCGGCTGGCTACCGCCAATTCGCCACCCGGTTCCATGACCCTTATTGAAGCCGACGACCTGCTGAACCAATTGCGCGCCGCGCCACCGACCAAGCGTGACGCCTTGCGTACGCAGCTCGACGCGGCGCTGTCGCGGGCGGAACTGGAGATCGAGACCAGCCGCCCCAAGCCGTGAGTCGAAGCGCAGGGTTTCGATGCCGGCAAGCCGATCAGCGCCGTCGCTCCCCGAGACAAAACATCGCAACGTCGGCGCCGTCGCCGCCCGACAGGGTATCGGCGCCCGAACCGCCAGTGATCATGTCAGACCCTTCCCTGAAGAAGACGTCCACGATCTTACCCAGATCATCGCCGGGTCGGCCGCATCCAGCCCAAGGCGGGAGAGACCCGGCTGCCCGGATTGTGCCGGGCTTGGCGTGGGAGAAGCAGAAAACGCCAGCGTCAGCGGGAAGTTTGCCGGTGGGTTGGAAGGCGCGCTGTGGGCTGCAAGCACCCAGCCGCCGCCATCGGTCGTCATATCGATATAAGCCTGGAATGGCGCCCGCTCGCCGGCCCCATCGGGATCCAGCCAATAGACGCCGGACGGCAATCCGGGATTGTCAGCGATCAGTTGCCTG
Organism: Pseudomonadota bacterium; assembly: GCA_023437865.1. Lineage (GTDB taxonomy): Bacteria > Pseudomonadota > Alphaproteobacteria > Rhodospirillales > Magnetospirillaceae > Magnetospirillum. The sequence continues at coordinate 976 of JAEZFE010000527.1, forward strand.
CCGGAGACTGCGGCCGACTGAGCAGAACTACCGTCTGAAGCCATCTTTCCCCCTCGTGGTGTAAGCACCTGCGCGGTTTAATCGCCCCCTCCAGGCGACCGCAGCAGGCTCAACCTCGATTAAAACGAGCATAACACCGCGAAATAGTAGCGCCCAACTGCGCGATGGTGCGCGTTAGCATTCGCTGAGTCAATGCAGCCTTGTCACGGGAAAGGGGGTGGCCGGAAGCGGGCGGCTCAGGGCAGCTGTGACCAGGAAATGCCCGCCAGCTGCATACCTCAACCAGGCCTCCCGTTCGGCATCAATGAAAATCCCGTGAGCGCAATTTCATCTCGTCCTGCCCCAGACTACGCAAGGCCGGTGATAGGTCGGTCAGGCGATCGGCGATGACATGGATCACGTCGCCCTCCCGCTGCACCTTGCCTTCCACCTTCAGGCAATTGCTGGTCAGCACAAGCTGGCGGAAGCGTTCGAAGACCTGCGGCCAGACCACCACGTTGGCGCTGCCGGTCTCGTCCTCCAGCGTCATGAAGATCACTCCTGATGCGGTGCCGGGACGCTGGCGCATCAGAACCAGGCCTGCGACGGAAAGCTTGCCGTTCGCCTGGGCCAGGCGCGCCGCCGGCTGAATGCGCATGGCCGTCAGTTGAGGGCGTAGTAGCGCCATGGGGTGGGCCTTCAGCGACAGTTTCAAACTGGCGTAGTCGTACACCACCTCCTCGCCGACGCTGGCCTGGGGCAGGCTGACCGGCGCCTCAGCGACCTCCAGCCCTGCCAACAGGGGCGGCACTTCGGCGGTCAGCGCCTTGACCGCCCACAGCACATCGCGGCGCGACAATCCTATGGAACCGAAGGCATCGGCGCGCGCCAGCGCGTCCAGCGCGCGCGTATCCAATTTGGCCCGCTGCCATAGCGATTGCGGCGATCCGTAGCCGTCACCCCGCCTGTCCACCAGCCGCCGCGCGGCGGCCTCGGCCAATCCGCGGACTTGACGCAACCCCAGGCGCAGCGCCAGGGCGCCGTCGGGCGACGGCTCCAGGGTGCAGTCCCATTCGCTGTGATTCACGTCCACCGGCCGCACGGCCACGCCGTGCTCTTGGGCGTCACGCACGATCTGGGCGGGGGCATAAAAGCCCATGGGCTGGCTGTTCAGCAACGCGCAGGCGAACACCGCCGGGTAATGGCATTTGATCCAGGCCGAGGCATAAACCAGATTGGCGAAGGCGGCGGCGTGACTTTCCGGAAAGCCGTATTCGCCGAAGCCCTCGATCTGCCTGAACACCCGCTCGGCAAAGTCGGCACCGTAGCCCTTGGCCACCATGCCTCGCACCAGCTTCTCGCGGAATTCCGTCACCCGCCCGTTACGGCGGAAGGCGGCCATGGAACGGCGCAATTGGTCAGCCTCGGCGGGGGTAAAACCGGCGGCGACAATGGCGACCTGCATGACCTGTTCCTGGAACAGCGGCACCCCCAAGGTCCGTTTCAGCACGCCCTCCAATTCCCGGGACGGGTACTCGACCTTTTCCCGCCCCTCACGGCGGCGCAGATAGGGGTGCACCATGTCACCCTGGATCGGGCCGGGCCGCACGATGGCGACTTCGATGACAAGGTCATAGAATTCCTTGGGCCTAAGGCGCGGCAGCATAGTCATCTGGGCCCGGCTCTCCACCTGGAACACACCGATGGTGTCAGCGCGGCTCAGCATTTCGTAGACCGCCGGGTCGTCGGGCGGCACGGTGGCCAGGGTAAGATCGAGCCCGTGATGATCGCGCAGCAGCTCGAACGCACGACGCAGGCAACTCAGCATGCCCAACGCCAGCACATCCACCTTCATCATGCGCAGAGCTTCAATGTCATCCTTATCCCACTCGATGACGGTGCGGCCGGCCATGGCGGCGTTCTCGATGGGCACCAGATCGTCCAGCCGCGCCCGCGAGATGATGAAGCCGCCCACATGCTGCGACAAATGGCGGGGGAAGCCGGTCAGTTCGCCAGCCAGCCGCAGCGCCAGGGCCAGGGTGGGATCATCGGGGTCCAGACCCAATTGACGGACCCGCTCGTCGGGGATTGGCTCGCTGCTCCAGCCCCAGGTGGTGCGGGCCAGGGCGGCCACCACGTCGTCCGACAGGCCCATGACTTTGCCCACGTCGCGGATGGCGGATCGCGCGCGGTAATGGATAACCGTCGCCGCCAGACCGGCATGGTCGCGGCCATAATGGGCATAGATGTGCTGAATCACCTCTTCCCGGCGGTCGTGCTCGAAATCCACATCGATATCGGGAGGCTCGTCGCGGGCTTCCGAGACGAAGCGGGCGAACAGCAATTGGAACCTGTTCGGGTCCACATGGGTGATGTGGAGGCAATAGCACACTGCCGAGTTGGCTGCCGACCCGCGCCCCTGGCTCAGGATGCCCCGGCTGTCGGCGAAGCGGACGATGTCATGCACGGTGAGGAAGTACGGGGCGTAGTCCTTGCGCCCGATCAGCGCCAGTTCATCGGCGATACTTTGCCGCACCTTGTCGGGAATACCCTGGGGGTAGCGCCGGGCGGCGCCATCCCACGCCAAACGCTCCAGCCGTCGCTGCGGATCCTCGCCCTCGGCGGGATAGGCATAGCTCAGGTCGGTCATGGCGAACCGGCAACGTTCGGCAATCTCGGTGCTGCGCGCCACCGCTTCGGGGTAGCGGGCGAACAGACGGGCCATTTCCTCGGGCGGCTTCAGGTGGCGTTCGGCATTGGCCGCCAGCCGCCAACCGGCCTCGGACAGGGTGCAGCCCTCGCGGATGCAGGTGAGCACGTCCTGCAGCGGGCGGCGGGCGGGGGCGTGATAATGCACGTCGTTGGTCGCCACCAGCGGCGCACCGGCCTCCTGCGCCAAGCCGGCCAGGATGGCCAGCCGGCGCTGGTCGTCGCCGCCAAACCGCCATTGGGCGGCCAGATACGTGCGGCGCCGATGCCGTTCGGCCCAGCGCCGCAGTTCCTCGGCAAAGGCCGCGTCCGGGTTGTCGGGCGGCAGGACGATCAAAAGCTGCCCCTCGGCATGGGCCTCCACGTCGGCGCGGGCCAGGTGGCACTCGCCCTTGGGTGCACGACGCTTGCCGAGGGTCAGCAGCCTGGTCAGGCGGGAATAGGCTGTCGCATCGGTGGGATAGCACAGCAGGCTGGCCCCGTCGGTCAGATCCAGCCGCACACCCACCACCAGCCGTAATCCGATGTCGCGCGCCGCCGCATGGGCCTGTACCACCCCGGCCAGGGTGTTGC
>JAEZFE010000023.1 GCA_023437865.1 Pseudomonadota bacterium
CTTCATCCCCATCGCCGAGGAGACCGGCCTGATCGTGACCCTGGGCGAGCAGGTGCTGCGCACCGCCTGCCGCGACTTCGCGCGCTGGCGCAAGGCACCCGGCCAGGCCAATCTGGTGCTCAGCGTCAACCTGTCGCTGGGTCAGTTGGAGAGCCCCGATAGCATCACCCGCCTGTGGGCCATCATCGAGGAGACGGGGGTGGACCCGCGCGCGCTGAAGCTGGAGGTGACCGAGACCGCCATGATGCTGCAGGAGCATGCCATCCTGGATGGTCTGCAGGCCCTGCGCGAGTTCGGCGTACGTCTGGTGATTGATGATTTCGGAACCGGCTATTCGTCGCTGGGCCAGCTTCACCGCCTGCCGTTCGACGGCATCAAGCTTGACCGTTCGTTCGTTGCCCGCATCAGTGAGGGGCGCCAGCATGTGGAGCTTATCCGCACCGTGGTCGCCATGGCGGATGTGCTCAATTTCGAAATGGTGGCGGAAGGCATTGAGACGGCGGAGGAATCCCAATTGCTGCAAGGCATGGGCTGCCCTCTGGGCCAGGGCTACTTCTTCGGCCGCCCCATGGAATGCGCCCAGGTGGTGGAAATGCTGGGGCAGTCCGCGGGGGCTGCGGTCTGACGGCCCCCGCAGACCCTTCAGGCTACACCAAGCGAGACCGGAATATTACCCTTGGTAGCGTGGGAGTAGGGGCACACGATGTGGGCCTTCTCGGTCAGCGCCTGGGCCTGGGCCTTGTCGATACCCGGCAGGCTGACCTTCAGCGCCACCTCTAATCCGAAGCCGGTGCCGTCGTCGCGCGGGCCGATCCCCACGGTGACGCTGACCTTGGCATCGGCGGGGATCGTCACCTTTTCCTTACCGGCCACGTGTTTGAGGGCGCCCAGGAAGCAGGCGGAATAGCCTGCGGCGAACAATTGCTCGGGATTGGTTCCGTCGCCGCCGGGGCCGCCCAGTTCCTTGGGAACCGACAGCTGGACATCGACCTTGCTGTCCTCGCTGATGGCGCGGCCATCGCGGCCGCCGGTGGCCGAAGCGGTGGTACGGTAGAGAATGGGCATCGCTGACGCTCCTTGCGTGGGGATGCTCTTCAGGTGGGGGCGGCTTTGGCTTTCAGCATCATCGATGCCCGCCAGAACCCCAGGCCATCCCCATCGACGAAATGGACGTGGCGATCGGCGGCGAAGTCTCCAACCATGCAGGTCAGTGTCGTCGTGGCCGAACGGGCGGTCCCGTATCGGATCAGCCCATCGGCTTCAGCTTCGGCCAGCAGGGTCTCGATACGTTGCGCCTCGTCCTCGGTGACGTCGAGCACGAAACGGGGGCCGCCGGCCTGTTTGCGGTAGTCGGACCGTTCGGCCAGCTTGGCGCGGTAATGGTCCGCGTCGATGCCGAACAGCCGGCCTCCCAGGCGGTGGACGATACCAAGGATGGCGGTGCCGGTCAGGGCGCGCAGGATGCGGCCCAGGCGCCGTGCGGGCCTTTCCGTGCGGGCTTCGGTGGCGAGCGATTTCAACGAGGGCATCACCACCGGGGTGAGGGTGCTGCCATCGCCCAGCGGGGCGGCGGTGCTGGTGGGGACGATGCGCTCGATCCCGTCCCGCAGGTGGGCCAACACCTCGGAATGGCCGCGCACCGGGTCGATGATGATGCACAGGATCGTTCCACGCCGGGGCGGGACCGGGCGCCAGCGGCATGACAGGCCGTCGAGGCCCGGCAGGTCGCCGGGCGAGGGCGCGATGCTCCAGCGCGGGTCGGTCTTGACCCAATGCTCTGCCATGGGCACGCCCGGCCCCATGAACAGACCGAAGACGTTGGAGTTGCCCAAATCATGCAGCGCCGCGCGGACCTCGAGGCCGGTGCGGTTCAGTTCGGCGACCGGCACCATGCCGACGCGAAGCGGGACGCCCATTTCGGCCTGTGCCCAATGGGCGAGGGCGGCCAGCGCGGCAGCGGCGGCGGCGCGGCACTCGGGGGGGATGGCGGCAACCGCGCCGTCACCGCCGAACTGGCACGCCGCCGGCTGGTCTGGGCGGCAGGCCACCGCCGACAGGGCCGCCACGACCGCACCGGCAATGAAGTTGACGTCGCGGTCGCGGCCAGCCTGGGCCAGCTTGGTGCTCGCCACCACGTCCGCCACCGCGATGGCCCACTCTCCCTCCAGCCGGACATAGCGGGAGGGGTCGTGGGCTTCGGCGGCGAAATCGTGGATGGCGGGCAGCATCATGCCTTGGCGGCTGCCAAAGCGGTGGCGTAATCGGGTTCCTCAGCCACTTCGCCGACCAACTGGGTATGCTTGACCACGCCATCGGCGCCGATCACCACCACGGCGCGGGCGAGCAGGCCGACCAGCGGGCCATCGGCGAAGGCGACGCCGTAGCGTTTGCCGAAGTCACGGTCGCGCAAGTCGGAGACCGACAGCACGCGGTCCAGGCCTTCGACCCCGCAGAAGCGGGCATGGGCGAAGGGCAGGTCAGCCGAGGCGCACAGCACCACCACGTCGCCCAGCTTGTCCAGTTCGGCGTTGAAGCGGCGCACCGAGGCGGCGCAGGTGGGGGTATCGACGCTTGGGAAGATGGACAAAACAACCTTCTTGCCGGCGAAATCTTTCAGCGACACCGCCGACAGGTCGGTCTTCACCAGGGTGAAATCCGGGGCCGGGGCGCCTACCTTCGGCAGCTCGCCGGTGGTGTTGATAGGATTGCCCTTGAGCGTGATGGTGGCCATGGCCTTCTCCTTGCGATTGGGTCAAGGAGTGTGGGGCGTTTGCCCCGCCTTGACAAGTCAGGCGGCTGGTGCCGCCTCCTCGCCGTAAGAGCGGAAGAAATCGTCGGCCTCGCGGCGGAAGGCGCCCATGCCCCGGATCACCGCGTCGGGAAGGCGGTCTTGCTGGGCGTCGGGCAGCAATTCCAGGGGTTCCACGTCCAGCCGGTCCAAGCCGTGGAAGATGCCCAGCAGCATGGCGTAATTGATTAAAAAGTTATGCCACTCGTCCTTCACCGCCACGCCGATCATGCCGATGCGGTCGTTCTGGAAGGCGGGGAAAATCTCCTCGTCGGTGCAGAACAGGGTGGCTATGCGGTTGGCGTAATATTCCGAGGTCAATCGGTGCGCCATGTGCCAGTGGGTCGGCTGGTCGGCGGCCAGGTGCAGTTGGGTCTCGGCGTGGCGCACGGCGATGTCGGACACGTGGGCCAGTTCGTGGGCGACGGTGAACGCCACCGGCAGCGACAGGTACAACGTCGAGCGCAGACGCTGGGCGCCCCTGGGCAGGTGGGGTTCGACC
>JAEZFE010000060.1 GCA_023437865.1 Pseudomonadota bacterium
CCCTGGGAATACCCCGGGTGCCCCAGGGTCCGGGGCTTCGTTATGATGATGGTATGGTGACGGCGACGGCGGTATAAGTCCCCCGCGCCTCACGACAATTCGTCAAGGAAGACCCATGTCCAAGCCGCGTACTCTGTTCGACAAGATCTGGGACGCCCACCTGGTGGACGTTCAGGACGACGGCACCTGCCTGCTCTACATCGACCGCCACATGGTTCACGAAGTGACCAGCCCGCAGGCGTTCGAGGGGCTGCGCATGGCCGGCCGCAAGGTCCGCCACCCCGAGCTGACGCTCGCGGTCGCCGACCATAACGTCCCGACCACCGACCGTTCCAAGGGCATCGAGAACGAGGAATCCCGCGTTCAGGTCGAGACCCTCGAACAGAACGCCAAGGATTTCGGCGTCGAGTACTACCGCATGGACGACATCCGCCAGGGCGTCGTGCACATCGTCGGCCCCGAGCAGGGCTTCACCCTGCCCGGCACCACCATCGTCTGCGGCGATTCCCACACCGCCACCCATGGCGCGTTCGGCTCGCTGGCTTTCGGCATCGGCACCTCCGAGGTCGAGCACGTGCTGGCCACCCAGACCCTGGTGCAGAAGCCTGCCAAGAACATGCGCATCACGGTGAATGGCAAGGCACCCGCCGGCGTCACCGCCAAGGACATCGTGCTCGCCATCATCGGCAAGATCGGCACCGCCGGTGGCACCGGCTATGTGGTCGAGTTTGCCGGCGAGGCCATCACCTCGCTGTCGATGGAAGGCCGCATGACGGTCTGCAACATGACCATCGAGGCGGGCGCCCGCGCCGGCCTGATCGCGCCTGACCAGACCACCTTCGACTACATCGCCGGCAAGCCGCGCGCCCCCAAGGGCGCCGCCTTCGAGGCCGCCGTGTCGTACTGGAAGACCCTGTTCACCGATGCGGACGCCAAGTTCGACGCCGAAATCGTGCTGGATGCTTCCACCCTGGTTCCGCAAATCACCTGGGGCACCAGCCCCGAGGACGTGATCGCCATCACCGGCACGGTGCCGGTGCCCGCCGACATCAAGGACCCGGCCAAGCGCAAGGCCGTCGAGCGCTCGCTCGAATACATGGGCCTGGAAGCCGGCATGAAGGCCACCGACATCGCCATCGACGTGGTGTTCATCGGCTCGTGCACCAATGGCCGCATCGAGGACTTCCGCGCCGCCGCCGAAGTGCTGAAGGGCAAGAAGGTCGCCGCCGGCGTGCAGGCGCTGATCGTCCCAGGCTCCGGCCTGGTCAAGGAGCAGGCCGAAGCCGAGGGTCTGGACAAGATCTTCATCGAGGCTGGCGCCGAATGGCGCGAGCCTGGCTGCTCCATGTGCCTGGCCATGAATGCCGACCAGCTCAAGCAGCTCACTATCGCGTCACCACCGCCCGCGAAAATGCGCTCAAGGTTGCCCGCTCGCACCCCTCCTGCGAGCCCATCAACGGCACGCTGGGGAAGGCGGCCGGTGTGGTGGAACAGCTCGAGCGGGCGGCCATCTGGCGGCCTATTGAGCGGGCACCCGAACCGCGCCGCTCGGGAAATTACCTGCACACCAGCACGGCCTACACCGGATAGGGGCTTTGGGTCCTTCCCCGGGGTGCCCCCATCGCGGGTCCGCTCGGCACCGCGGTGTATTTCTAGGTGCAAGTCATTCTTAGCTTTCATTTTTCGAATGTTCGTGGACGGCGAACCCCGCGCGCCGGCCGCACCAGCCGGAGAAAACACGATGAACGTAAATGTGAAACTCGGCACGGGCGAACGGGTGTTGCGGGAGGCGTCCGTTCTCCCCTCCACCGTGAACCTGGGCAAGCGCACGGTGGAGCTTGTTTGGTCCACCGGCGCCACGGTTCGCCGCTTCGATATCCTGGGAGAATATCTCGAGGAGCTGGACATGAGCGCGGGCGCCGTTGACCTGTCCCGCCTCAACAATGGGGCGCCCTTGTTGGACAGCCACGACAACACCACCTTGGCCGCCGTGCTGGGCGTGGTGGAGCGCGCTTGGCTGGCCGGAAACGAGGGCCGCGCCGTGGTCCGTTTCGCGGAAGGCGACGAACGCGCGGAGGCCATTTGGCGCAAGGTCCAACAGGGCGTTATCCGCAACGTGTCGGTGGGCTATCGCGTCGAGGCCTGGAGGGAGAGCCGGCGCGAAGGCAAGCGCGTGTTGCGCGCCGCCAAGTGGACCCCGTTGGAACTCTCCGCCGTGGCGGTTCCGGCGGATGCTGGCGCGGGCTTTCGCTCCGCCCAGGCCGGCGACCCGGCCGGGGGAAACCTCGCGGCTAGGATGGCCGAACGGTTCGGCAATGCGCCTCCCGCCCCGCGTGCGGGCTCCCTGGCCGCGCGGATGACCGAACGCTTTGCCAAGGGAGGCACCAATGTCCGCTGATTTCGGCATTGATGCGGTAATCCGGGCGGTTGACAAGTTCACCGGCCCGGCCCGCTCTATCATCGCCAGCCTGTCCCCCATTTCGTCCTCCCTAGGCAACATCGGCCGGGCGGCCGGCGACGTGGGCTCCCGCGTGTCCTCGATCTTGGGGCCGCTATCCGCGGTGGCCGGTGCCGGCGGCCTTGCCGGCGTTGCCATGGGCGTGAAAGGCGTGGTGAACGCCTCCGCCCAATTCGAGAAGTTCACCACCATTCTGGAGACGGTGGAGGGCTCGAGCGAGAAGGCCAAGGCCTCCATGGCTTGGGTTTCCGACTTCGCCGCGAAAACGCCCTATGAGCTGGCGGAGGTAACGGACGCTTTCGTGAAGCTCAAGGCCTACGGCATCGACGCCCAGGCGGGTGCGCTGGAGAGCGCCGGCAACGCCGCCGCCGCCATGGGCAAGGATGTGGGGCAGGCCGTGGAGGCGCTGGCCGATGCGCTTACCGGCGAGAACGAACGCCTCAAGGAGTTCGGCATTAAGGCGTCCACCGAAGGTAACAAAATCACCTATACGTGGAACGAGAACGGCAAGAAGATGGTTGCGACCGCTGACAAGAACAGCGCCGCGCAAATCGAGGCCGTAGTAACCGGAATTTGGAACCGCCGCTATGGCGGGGCAATGGACAAGCTTTCCACCACGTGGGGCGGAATGTGGTCCAACCTCATGGACACGTTCACGCAGTTCGGACAGATGATTGGCGATGCCGGCCTGTTCGAATTTCTCAAGGGCGAGTTGAGCGGGCTCTTGGGGGCCTTCCAAGACATGAAGGCGAGCGGCGCCCTCAAGGAACTGGCGGGCAATATTTCCAGCGCCCTCATTGGTGCCATCAAGGGCATCAAGGCAGCGTTCGCGGGGATCAGCCTCCAAGACGTGGTGAAGTCGGTGGAGGGCTTCGGCCGCGCTGTCTCCGGTGCCGTGGATTGGATTGGCGGGTGGAAGAACGCGCTCATTGCCGTGGGCGTGGTGATGAACGCGGGCCTCATTATCAGTATGGCCCAGCTCGTGGGCGGCATCGGTCAGCTTGCCGTTGCCGTGGGCGGGGTGCTGGTCAAGGGCCTTATGTCCCTCGCCACCATGGTGGCCCCGGCGGTTGTCGCCGGCTTCACCGCCATGACGGCGGCCTATGGCACCATGGCGGCCGTGTTCATGGCTACCGGCATCGGCGCCATCATCGTTGGCCTGGGCGCGCTGGCCTGGACCGTCTACGAAAATTGGGAACCCATTAAGGCGTGGTTCGTCCAGTTGTGGGCCGGCGTTGAGGCCGCTTTCGCGGGCGCCATGGAGCGCATTCGCCCCATCGTGGAGTGGATCGCCGGGGCGGCCTCCACCGTGTCCGGCATCGCTTCCAGTATTGGTGCCGTTGCGGGCGGTGCATGGGATGCCGTCAAGGGCGCGGCTGAGTGGGCAACCAGTTCCGAAAGCAATCCGTTGCCGAAGCCAACGCCCCGGACGGGCGGCGGCGGCACGCCGCTT
>JAEZFE010000153.1 GCA_023437865.1 Pseudomonadota bacterium
GTGCTACACGATCACCGATGAGTTCAAGCAGCGGGTGAACGCCGGCCTGATGGACTTTGAACTGTTTAAGAAGCTGGTGGATGAATGCGCGGCCGGTGGCGTCTATTCGCTGCGTCTGAGCCTGCGCGGCGAGGCCATGCTGCACAAGAAGTTCCTCGAGTGCGTGCGTTATGCCAAGGAACGCGGCATCAAGGAGGTCTCGACGCTGACCAACGGCATGGCGCTCGACGAGAAGCGGTTTACCGCCCTGATGGAAGCGGGGCTGGACTGGATCACCATTTCGGTGGACGGTGTGGGCGAGACCTACGAGCGCATCCGTAAGCCGGCCAAGTTCGACCGGCTGCTTCAGCGTCTTCAGGCGTTCAAGGAGATCAAGCAGCAGGCCGACAGGGTCAAGCCGGTGGTCAAGGTCCAGAGCATCTTTCCGGCGATCGCCGAGGACCCGCAAAAATATTACGATATCTTTGCTCCCCTGGTCGACCAGGTCGCATCCAATCCCCTGATCGATTACCTGCGACTGGATGACAAGACCAAGATCCTTTACCACGACGACTTCTCGTGCCCGCAGCTTTACCAACGGCTGGTGGTCGGTTCGGACGGTCGGGTGATGCTGTGCTCCAACGACGAGTTGGGCGAGCACATTGTCGGCGACGCCAACAATCAGACCTTGCACGAGATTTGGCATGGCGAGGTGTTGTCCAAGGCGCGCGAGTCCCACGCCCGCCACGCCGGCTGCCGCGAGATCGCGCCGTGCAGCCATTGCTACTTGCCGCGCAAGACCGAGGCAATGGAGGTGACCGTCGGCAGCGCCACCGTCATCTTGGATAACTACCTCAACCGGAGCCAGGAAATCGGCCGTTGACGAACGGGGTCATGCCGGTGCTTGCAACCATCCATCAGCCCGAATTCTTCCCCTGGGCGGGGTTCTTCAACAAAATTGTCACAGCTGACACCTTCTGTGTATTCGACAACGTTCAGTTCAAGAAAAATTACTTCGAGAACCGCTGCCGAGTCATGCTGAATGGCAAGGCCTCTTGGTTAACTGCCCCCATCCTGCACAAGGGCCGAAGCGATCAGGTGCTGAGCGAGGTCCAGATCGATAATCGCACACCCTGGGGCACCAAGGTATGGAAGTCGCTGTTCTTCAACTATGCCAAAGCGCCGTTTTGGCATGACCATGCCGAGTTCCTGGAAGATTGCTTCGCGGTACGCCGCTGGGACCGGCTGGTGGACCTTAATATGCATGCACTGCATTATTATTGCGGTTATCTCGGCCTGAACTTCGCGCCGGTGATGGGCAGCCAGGTCTGCGGCAAGGACGTCCAAGGTGCCGAATTGGTGCTGGATACCTGCAAGCGTTTGGGGGCCACCGCCTATCTTTCGGGCAGGTTCGGCAAGGATTATCTCGATGAGGAGGCGTTCCGGGCTGCCGGAATCGACTTGATCTATCAAGAGTTCCAGGCCCCGGCCTATTCGCGCCCCGACGGCACCTTGAGCGAGCCGTTGTCGGTACTTGACATGACCATGGTACTGGGGCGCGCCGCGCTCCGTTTTATCGAGGGCAAGGTATGAAGACGGTCCAACTGGGCGGCAACGTCATCGGCAGCGGCACGCCTTATCTGATTGCTGAGATTGGCGGCAATTTTACCACCATCGAAGAAGCCGCCCATCTGATCGATCTGGTGGCGCAAAGCGGTTGCCACGCGGTAAAGCTGCAGACCTTCCGCGCCGAGACGCTGACCAGCCGCCATGCCATGTTCGACATGGAAAACACCGGCAAGGCGTCGCAATGGGAACACTTCCGCAAGTACGAGGTCGCCGAGGAACTGCACAGCGCCATCTTCGCGCATGCCCGCAGTCGCGGCCTGTTCGTCTTCTCAACCCCGTCGCATCCCACCGACGTGGACCTGCTCGAACGCCTGGGCGTGGGCGCCCACAAGATCGGCTCGGACGATGCGGTCAACCTCCCCTTCCTCAAGCACGTTGCCCGCACCGGCAAGCCGGTCCTGCTGTCCACCGGCATGTGCACCCTGTCCGAGGTGCGCCGCTCGGTGGACGCCATTTTAGAGGAAGGTAACGATCAGATCGTGCTGTTCCATTGCACGACCCTCTATCCCACCCATCCCGAGGCGGTGAACCTGCGGGCGATGGTCGCCATGCAGCGCGAATTCGGCCTGCCGGTGGGGTATTCCGACCACACGCTGGGCATTGATGTGTGCTACACCGCCGCCGTGTTAGGTGCGCCGGTGCTGGAATTCCACTTCACCCATGACCGCAATGCCGAAGGCCCTGACCACATGCTGTCCAAGACGGTGGACGAGGTGACTGAGTTGAAGCGGCGCCTGGCATTGCTGCCGATCATCCTGGGCGATGGGGTCAAGCGACCCATGACCGGCGAAATGGTGACGCGGCGCAACAACCGTAAGAGTTTGATTCTGACGGCCGACGTGCCGGTTGGCGGCAAGATTTCTCCCGCCAACGTGGATATCAAGCGCCCTGGCCATGGCATTCCCTGCGAGCATTATTGGACGGTGATGGGTAAGACCGCCAGCCGCGATCTCGCTGCCGACCAGGTGTTGTCGTGGGATGACCTGACGTGAGTCGCATCGGCATCGTCCTGCAGGCGCGTGCCAGTTCGTCGCGCTTGCCAGGGAAGGTGCTGCGCCCCTTGCTGGGCCGTCCCATGCTGGGTTGGATCGTCGAGCGCCTGCGCCTGTGCCAAGAGGTCGATACGGTGATCCTGGCCACCAGCGACCGTGCCGATGACGATGTGGTGGCGGCGCTGGGGACACAGCTGGGTACGCCCGTCTTTCGAGGCGACCTGGACGACGTGCTGGACCGCTACTGCGCCTGTGCCCGTCAGTTCGGGTTAAACGCAGTGGTGCGGGCCACCGGCGACAACCCGTTCGTGGATTGGGAGGAGGCCGACCGGCTGGTACGCCTGTTCCGTTCCGGGACATGGGACTATGCGAGCGCTTTCCCCTCCTTTGGCAGTGGCTTGCCCATCGGTCTCGGGGTCGAAATCATGTCGGCTCAGGCCCTGGAGCGCTCCTGGCGCGAGGGGAAGCATCTGCATCATCGGGAGCACGTCAACGAGTACATTCAGGAAAACCCGGCGCTGTTTCCTCAGACGGTCTTGACGGCACCGCCTGAAAAGACGGCCCCCGAACTCAGCTTTACTGTGGACACCGCCGAGCAATTTGCCGAGGCCGAGGCGCTGATGGCTGCCCATATGGCCGAGGGCGGAACGGCGGGCCGCGCCACCACCGAATGGCTGATCGCCAGAATACAGGGTGGACGATGAAGGTCGGTTTCTATTGCTGGGGCGATCCGGTGATGGGGATGGGGCATGTATTCCGCTGCCTCGCCCTGGCTCGCGCCGCTCGAAATCTGAATACGTCGCTTCAACTGGAGTTCCACCTGAAGCCGGGAGCAGAAGGAGTAGCGGCGGTGCTAGCGGCGGGCGAGGCGGTCAATACCTTGCCCGAGGGCGAGCTTCCCCGGGGCCGCTGGGACGTCCTGGTGGTGGATCAGTTGCAGGTACCAGCGGACCAGATGGCTGCACTGCGCCGGAACTGCTCGTGCCTTGTCTCCGTTGATGATGCCGGTCCAGGCCATTGGCAAGCTGACTTGGCCTTCAGCTTGCTTTACACCTGCCGGGTTCCTCGGCCGGTGAAAAGCCGTACTGACAGTCGGGCAGGCTATGAATACATGCTGATTGACCCCGCCTTCGTCCTGCTCCCCCATCCTGTGCGTGGGCGCGTCGAGCAGTTGTTCCTTACTCAGGGTGGCAGCGACACGTGGAACGTGCTGGCACCGCTTGTAACGGGGCTGGCGCCGTGGCTGGCGGCGCATCCCCATGTCACACTAAATGTTCATACCGGTCCCGCCTTTCGCCATGAGGCGGATCTGGAGGCTGCGCTGGCTCGGTTGTCGACGCCGTGGCGTCGCTATCAGCGTGTTCCGGACCTGGCTGCTTTGTTTGGCTCCATGGACGTTGCGGTGACGGCGGCCGGCGTCACCCTGTTCGAACTTCTCGCCGCCGGCGTTCCCTGCATTGTCACCACAGCCGAGGACAAAGAGCTTGAAACCGCAGCCCGCGTTGCTGAACAAGGGCTGGCAGTAAATGTGGGTCGGTTTGGCCCGGCCACCGGCGTGGCTGTTGCGGAAGCGCTCGGTACGGTGTTGGACCACGTCCAGCGCGCGAGGGAGATACCAGCTTCGCGCTCCGGACTGGATGGCAGGGGTGCTGAGCGTATCATTCGGGCCGCGTTGGACAGGGGGCGAGTACCGATTATGGGAGAGGGTTGGCGATGAAGATCTTGGCCATTGGCGCCCATGCCGACGATGTGGAGCTCGGCTGCGGAGGTTCGTTGCTGGCCTGGGCGCGGGCGGGGCACGAGATTGTGATCCATGTGGCCAGTGACTCCGCGTACGCGGCGCCCGATGGTCGCCCGGTTCGTACAGTGGAGGTCGCGATCGCCGAGGCGCAAGCGTCGGCCCGGGCCATCGGCGCCCGCCTGGAAATCGGCTCGTTCCGCTGTCTGGAGTTGGAGGCGCGGAAGCCGCTGAATGACGCTATGGTCAGCCTGATCGCGCGCGAAAACCCGGACGTCCTGCTTAGCCATTGGGCTGGCGACACCCATTCCGACCATGCCGCGCTGTCGATGGCGGTGCTGCATGCAGCCCGGCGGGTTCCCACGGTACTTCTGTATGCGAGCAATGCCTATCCCGGCGCCCAGACGTTCGACCCCAGGGTTTTCGTAGACATTTCGGCGGTGCTTGAGGAGAAGCTGGAGTTGGTGGCTCTGCACCAGTCCGAAGACACGCGCACCAATGGCGCCTGGCGCCGCTGGCTGCAGGCCGAGGCTGTCATCATGGGGCACAAGGCTGGCTGCGCCGTCGCAGAGGGCTTCGTCCTGGTCCGCCAGCTGCTCGCTTTGCCCTCGCTTTAAGGAGACTTGTGTGGCTCCGGCTGATCGCGAGGTCTATGTCCTCAACGAACTGACTCTTTTGCCGTTTCTGGCGTGTTGCTTGGCAGGCCGTCGGCCGTTTCTGGCCGGCGTGCTGCCTTTAGTACGCCTGGCAGGCGTACCGTTGCGGCTGCTGGCCGAAAGGCTGCTGACTTGGGGCGTTTGCCGCCCGGCGAGTGCATTCAGTGAAGGGTTGCGCTGGTCTGAGAACATGCCGGATTTCGGCTGGTATAACGATATCCACATCACACTGGAGGCCCGGCTTCACGACGCCTTTAATCCGCAGCCCCGCAGCCCTGCCCAGCATTGGTACGATTACGCTGCCCGCAAGGTGGTGAGCGATGCCGCGGCCGACGCTATTCCCGCTCTACTGGTGGCAGAGTGGGCCGAACGTAACCTGCCCGCCGGCAGTTGGAGCGTGCGCGGCATATCAGCCTTTGGCGCCTGGATTCACCAGGCGTATTGGGGGCGCAAGGCGCCCTTCTCGAGTGGCCGTGCGGCTATGGTCAGCGTCCTGTTCAACCTCCTCAATCTGCTGACCGCCCTAATTGCCGGCGTGGCTTGGCTGACCCCCCGTCTGCGTATGGGCGTGGTACAGGAAGCCTGTATGCTTGCGGTCGATGCCCACACCGACCTGGAAGCGAGGGTGTTGAAACGGCTATTGGCGCCGGGCGAAAAAGGCGTCGCCATCTTTCGCACCGCCGCCGCTCGCGCCGAGATGGCACCGCTCTTTGCCGGTTATTCATGCCGGACCGTGGGCGATGCCCGCGTCACTCCGGCCCGCGCGCTCTGGTTGGGCGGGCGGTTGATCCGCGATCTCAGTGCTCTGTTTCGCCTTTATGGCCGGTCCGGGCCGGAGCTGTTCGGTCGATTGTCGGTGCTCGCGGTAAAGCGGTGCATGTGGGATGCCTTTTTTGATGGCCTCCTGCCGGCCAATTTCTGGTGCCGGGACGACTACGCTATCGACCATCCGGTCCGCAACAAGACGTTGAGAGATAGAGGGGGGCGTTCCCTCGGTATCAATCATGGCATCCCCATCAACACCTATTTTTATGCTTATAGGGAGATCGACTGCGACGCTTACTTCGTTCACGGCGAGGCGCTTATCCCTTATTACCGCGACCTTTGGCCCGCCCATATGTCGGCACAGGCCATCGGTTGTGTTCATCAGCCGCCGCGGGGCGAAGTCTTGCCTCCCCGCGACCGCGATATAGTGGTGTTTGCTACGGTCGTGGAGGACATTGACTGGCTGATGGACCAGATACGGGCGCTGGCGGTGTGTTTTCCTGAGCGCCGCATTTGGGTGCGAACCAAGGCAGACACCGACAAGGATTTCTTGGAAGCCGTGGATCGGCTGCTGGCTGGCGGACCCGAGAACTTGGTTCGGCATACAGCCTCGGTGCCCTACGAACTGCTGCGTCACTGCGGCTATTCCATCAGTACCGGCAGCACTGTAACCCTGGAAGCAATCGCTTTTGGCATGCCGAGCTTCGTGTTCGACGTGTGGGCCCGGTGGAAGTATTTTTATTTCCGCAACAATGCTCCGGAGATTGTGGTTGCCGACGCTGCTGATCTGGCTCGCCGCATCAAAGCCGTCGAAGACGGCAGCCGGCCTTACCCCTTTGCTGCCTGTGAGCCCGTGATCCGCCAGGGTTGTGACCCTTTCGAGGAGATCCGGAAGAAGATGACTGGCTCGGACCAATCCTCTATAGTGCCGGCTTCCCAATAATTACCTTCAGGGTGCCAGGGCTTGACGACCGATCCGATTATGGTGACTGGGCATACCGGCTTTCTCGGGCGTGCCGTAGGCGCCGTTCTCGACCAGCACGGTCGCGACTGGTTCGGTGCGGCCCGCAGCGTTGGCATCGACCTTGAGCTGCCCGGTGCGCTCAACGATAGCCCTCAGGCGTCAGCCGTTGTTCACCTGGCCGGCCGGGTCGCCGTGCTGGACAGTTGGCAGCGCCCGGCCGACTTTCATCGCACCAATTACCTGAGTACGCTGGAGGGGCTGGAATACGCCCGCCGCTGCGGAGCTCACTTCATCTACGTTTCATCCTATATGTATGGCGCCGCCCAGGTGGAGGTTATTGACGAGTCGCAGCCGGTTGATGTGCTCAGCCCTTATGCGGCGAGTAAGCGTCAAGGCGAAATCATCGCTGAAACTTATGCGCGGTTGCACGGTCTCGACGTCACCATTCTGCGGCCGTTCAATGTGTTTGGTCCAGGCCAGCCCACTCATCAGCTGATGCCTTATGTGATCGATCAGGCCGTGGCCAGTGACACCATTAGCGTCGCTGACTTGGCGCCCCGCCGCGATTGGCTGTGGTCGGGCGATTTCGCATTGGCCGTCCTGGCGGTGCTGGACCAGCGGCCGAGCGGGTTGAACGTGTTCAATCTGGGGACAGGCGTGGGGATCAGTGTGCAGGATGTGATCGACGCGGTGCTCGCCCAGACGGGGCCGCGCCGTGTGATTTGCCGCAACGAGGCGCGTCGCAATGAAATTCTCTCGGCGGTCTGCGATAACCGCAAATTTCGCGACGCCTTCGGCTGGGCGCCCCGAACCTCGCTGGCCGAGGGCATCCGGATACTTCTCGACCAGACCGATGCTCAGCCTGTCCCCCGGTCCAGCACTACAGGTTAACCGTGCCTCACTTTGAGAACTCAGATCCCCTTCTCGCCCGCATTCTCGGCCGCTCTCGCTCGCTGTTCGCAGCAGATGTCGAGCGGCATGCCCAGGCGCTGCGCGAGGCCATTGCCGGCAGTCGTATTCTGGTGGTGGGGGCTGGCGGATCGATCGGCGGCGCCTTCGTCCGGCAGCTTGCAAATTACAAGCCGCGCTGCCTGCACTTGGTGGACATCAACGAAAATACCCTAGTTGAGGTAGTGCGCGAGTTGCGCTCGTCGTCGCTCGTCTTGCCCGACGATTTTCGCAGTCTGTCCGTTGATTTTGGCGCGGTGGAGTTTGATCGGTTTGTGCGCGCCTTCGGCCCCTATGACACGTTCATCAATTTTTCGGCGCTTAAGCATGTGCGCTCCGAGCGCGACGTCTACAGCCTGATGCGCATGATCGACACCAACGTGCGCTCCCTGCATGCCTGGCTGGGCTCGGACGCCGGCGCCAGCCTGACCCGCGCCTTCTCGGTCTCCACCGACAAGTCGGTGCGTCCCGTCAACCTCATGGGTGCCACCAAGAATCTGATGGAGCAGGCGTTGTTCGCACACGGCGAGCGTGCCGTGTGCACCTCGGCCCGCTTCGCCAACGTAGCGTTTTCCGCTGGCAGTCTGCTGGAGGGTTTCGAGCATCGCCTTTCCAAGGGCCAAGCTATCGCCGCTCCAAGCGATGTAAAGCGGTATTTCATCAGCCATGAAGAGGCCGGCCAGTTGTGTCTGCTGGCTTGTTTCCTGGGTTCCACCCGCGAGGTCTTCTTCCCCAAGATGACCCCCGAGGAGGACTTGATGTCACTGGCCGACATCGCTGTCTCGTTCCTGCGCCATAACGGCCTTGAGCCGTTGGTGTGCGAATCGGAAGACCAGGCGCGTACTATGAAGGCCGTTCCGCCCGGTCGTTGGCCGTGCTGGTTCGCGCCGTCGGACACCACCGGCGAAAAGGCGTACGAGGAATTCTGCCGCGAGGGCGACACCGTTGATACCGCTCGATTTGATCAGATTGCGGTCTCACGCGAGGCGTTGCCGGACCGCACCGTCATGGACCGCTTCCTGGCCGAGATAGCCCGCCTGCGCGCGCAGCCAGTCTGGAGCAAGGTGGAGGTGGTGGCAGCTATCCGTG
>JAEZFE010000170.1 GCA_023437865.1 Pseudomonadota bacterium
GGGCTGGACCTCCGCCACGACCCTAGCCTAGCAATGACCGTGCCAATTCCTGATATTGTCAAAATATTGTTTTGAATCAATGTATTGGTAATGGGTGTGGGCAGCGTGCTTAAATTTTGAGCGGTCAAGCGACCTGTTGGGAATCCGACATAGTGTTGGAACCCACACAGAACCTAGGGCTTTTGGTTGTCGCCCTTAGGTATGGTTTTTGCTTGGGGTATGCATCGCATCAGGGGGCGAAGCATTAGATGGCGCATACGCAGGCCCGCATTGGCCACTCCACCAACCTTGTCGGCCTGTCGACCGATTTGTTGGGCAGTGCCGCGTTCAACGACCATCCGGTCGCATTGCACCTGTCGGGCGTGCGGGAGATGAACAAGAATCTGTTCGAGATGCTGTCGCATGCCGACGGCCTGCCCGATGCCGGCGATGCTTTCTATAAGTACATGATGGCCATGTTTGGCATCGATCCCGAGCAGTTGGAGAAGGAGCGGGCCGAGGCCGAGAAGGGGGGCAGCCGCGTGCGCCGCTACCGCTCGTCCTTCCTGCGCCTGCTCAAAGGTTGGGGCTATGATTCCAACGCGCCCGAGGGCGCGGTGTTGAAGGGCTGGGTGGAAAGCCGCTTCGGGCTATTCCCCACTTTCCACAAATCCATGCTCAGTCGCGTCGGCGGAGGGGAGTGGGCGTCGTATGTGGAAGAGAAGATGTCGAGTCGCTTCCACAACAACTCCATCTACACCCAACTCGATATGTTGTACGAGTTCTGCCAATGGGCGCTGGCGCGCTACGCCGCGCCGGGCCAAAGCCACGTCAGGCTTTACCGCGGCATCAATTCGTTCGACGAGCACCCGATCATCGAACGCATCGACAGGAACACTGTCGTGATGCGCCTTAACAATCTCGGCTCGTTCTCGTCGGACCGTTCCGTTGCCGATTGCTTCGGCGACACCATCCTCACCGCCCATGTGCCGGTGGTGAAGATCGTTTTTTTTAACACGCTGCTTCCCATCGCGCCGCTGAAAGGCGAGGGCGAGTATCTGGTCATTGGCGGCGACTACCGTGTGACCGCAAGTTATTTTTGATTAAGGAATAAGAATGTCGGACCTATCTTTGGAAGAGCGGGCGCTTGGTGCCTTCCTGGGCTTCGCCATAGGGGATGCGCTTGGTGCGACTGTCGAGTTCATGACCCGGCGCGAGATCGAGACCAAATACGGCGTTCATCGCAAGATGATTGGTGGGGGCTGGCTGCATCTGGCGCCGGGTCAGATTACCGATGACACCGAGATGGCGCTGGCCCTGGGCCGATCGCTCGTGCGCAAGGGCGGCTTCGATGCCAAGGATGTGTGCGAGGAATTCACCGCCTGGCTGAAAAGCGGCCCGGTCGATATCGGCAACACGTGTCGCCGCGGGATCCGTCGCTATATGATCCATGGCACGACCGAAGGGGCGTTTTGTGATGGCGACGGCGGCAACGGCGCCGCCATGCGCATGCTTCCGCTGGCGATCGCTACGCTATACCGGCCCGAGCTGTTCGAGGCTTGGACCGTGGCGCAATGTCACATCACGCACCACCATCCGCTCTCTGATGATGCCGCGCTGGCCTTCGGCCACATGGTGCAGGGCCTGTTGAAAGGCGAGGGGGTCAAGGGGGCGCGCGAGGTGGCCAAGGACCTGGTGGACAAGCACAAGACCTTCCGTTTCGAGCCGTTCCGCGGCCAGAGCTCGGCCTACATCGTCGACACCGTGCAGACGGTCCTGCATTTCTATTTCGTCACCGACTCGTTCAAGACTTGCGTAATCGAGACGGTGAACCAGGGCGGCGACGCCGATACCACTGGCGCCTTGGCTGGCATGCTGGCGGGGGCAACCTATGGATTGGACGATGTCCCCTCCGCCTGGCTTGGCAAGCTCGACAAGAAGATCGCCGAGGAAATTCGCGCTCAGGTCAAGGGGCTGCTGGCGGTGGCCGAGGGGCTGCGTCAGGCGTAGCAGCTCAGGGGCAGCGGTGTCCGCTGCTCCCCTTGGGACATCCTTCGCCGACACCGGCGGCGCTCTTGAGGCCGATCCAGGCATTCACTAGGCCTTCGTCCCACCCGACCTCGCGCCGCTCGCCCACCTGCAGCAGCGGCCGGCGGATCAGCAACGGATCGGCCAGCATCAGCGCCAAGGCCTGAGCGGCCTCCATCGTCTCGGGAACGATCTCTCGCGACTTGATCCGGGGGCTGGCGCGGTTGAACCATTCGGCCACGGGACGGGCGCCGAAGAACGCCGTCAGCGCCGCTTCGGTCCATGGTTCGCTCAGCAGGTTGCGTGCTTCCACCCGATGTCCGGACTCCGACAACAGCGCCTTCTGCCGCGCATTGCCACCGCAACCGGGCTTCTCGAAGAAAACGACGTCGGCCATGGCCTTCTTCCTTTCCCATCTAGAAAATAATAGGGAGGGGAACCGAAGTTCCCCTCCCATATCGACCTGCGTTCGCTTCCGCCACCTTATCGCCGCAGGTCGATTTCGACACCGGGTTCACCGGTGAATTCCACCAAGATGTCCTCATCCTGAACCAGGTACTGGCAGGCCAGCCGGTAGGGCGGAGGCATATCCTCGACCTCGGCCTTCTCCAGCACTTCCTTGGTCAGCTTGCCATTGACCGATAGGGTCAGCTTTTCCTTGTCGGTCAGGTGAATGGCCTTCGGCTTGTTGGAGCCGAGATGGGTCACCTTGATCAGGCAGGAACCGCACTCCCCGTCCTTGCATTGGCAGGGAATAGCAATGTCATTCGCCTGTGCAACCGTCAGCAGCGTGCTCGAATCGGCCACCGCGTATACCGTGACGTTCTTCGGCAAGGTGGGGCTGCTGAAAGTGATGTTCGCCATAGGGTGTTCCTCTCTCTCTGGTGGTCTTCTACGCGGCGCCGGTCAGGGCTTTGGCCGCGTCGGGCAGGGGCATCACGATGGGCGTGATCCCCTCCACTTCGAGGAACTTCCGCTCGTTGGGCGTCAAATCATCACTCATCACGGCGTAATGCGGGCCGCCGGCGCGGCGCATGATGCAGCGGGCGAAAGTCCGCAATATCTGGTCGTAGAAACGGCAGCCGAGAAACAGGAAGCCGGTGCCGGTGCGGCGCTGCTGGACGGCCTGCGGGATTGGAGTCTGCAGGTCGATGTCGGTCAAGACCTCGACGTAATCCGAATCGGAGGCCAGCACGTCGCCATCGGGTTGGGCGGCGCCGTGGGGCTTGTACAGCACGGTGGCCCAGCCTGCAGCCTGCTCGGCAGCGCACTCGGTGCCGGCGGCATCGAATATACGGGTCCACGGCCCATCGGTGGTACGACGCGCCTTGGAGGCACCATGGATCGAGCCCCAATCGGTGCGACCGGACAGCGCCTGGCGCATGGTCCCGTCGTACCAGGTGTCGACGATCAGTGGCAGCTGGTCGAGCGAGGCCAGCCATTTGTGCAGGTGGTTCGGGGCCGGCACCGGCTTGAAAATCTCGGCCAACAGCTTGTCGACGGTCACGCGGTGGCGAAACGTCTCAATATATTGGGCCGTATGCCATAGATTGTTGCGGATGCGGCCGGGCACCGCCACCCGTGAACTCATCAGCTGCGCCAGCGCCCGGGCGCCCACCGGCACCGGCGATCCCTCCTCGCCCAAGGTCAGCACCTCGGGGCCGAGATAGGGGATCATCCGACCGGCGGCCAATTCCGTGGCCAGGCTTTCCAACAGGGCGCGGGCGTCGCTCATGCGTTCAGTCCTCGCCGCCCAGCTTGCGGGCGTCCACGGTGATGGGCAGCGGGGTGTCGAGCGGCATGTCCGGCATCTGGAATTTCCAACCGTTGCTGATCTTGATCACGCCGCCCCAGGGCGAACTGCCCTCCATCTCCACGACCTTCTCTTCCAGGTCCTTCTTGGGCACGTAGATCTCGTAGTAATCGGCAACCTTGCGCAGCGTCACCTTCATGGCGCGGCCTCCAGGAGTTCGAGTTCGTGGCGGCGCATGCCGACCATGATTCCGCGATCGACGAAGTCGATGGCGTAGACGTAGAAGCGGTTCAGGTAGGTGCCGACAGACTTGACGTAGCCCACGTCGCCGGACTGGATCAGGAAATGACCCATGGCGACGCCGGGATAGGTGCCGTCGTTGCGGACCGCGCGGACGGCCTGGACCTTGTCGCCGGCCTCGAAGGCCGGATCCTCGTAGAGTTCGCAGATCTCTTCCATCGGCACCCTCCTGGGTTACGCCTGGGTGATGCTGTCCGACGGGCAGACGGCCACGCACTTGGGGGCGTCGCCATCGCATTCGGTGCAGCCCGAGGCCTTGATGACGTAGGTGTCGCCTTTCATGGAGATGGCGGCGTTGGGGCACTCGAACTCGCAAGCGCCGCAGGTGGTGCACGAACCGGCATCAATCTTCATAGCCATGGTGAACTCTCCTCTCTCTCAGTCTCTCAGCTCAGGCGAAGTCCCGTTCGCGCGCGGTGAACACCTCGGCGTACCAGGCGGCCACAGCGGTCTCGATATACTCGAACGGGTAGGCGTCGATGGCGGCGATCCCGGCTTTGGCCAAATCCTTCTTGGGGCAGCCGCCGATCTTGGCGACGAACACCGCATCCAAACCCGCCAGCGTGGGGATGACCTTGTCCTCAAGGACGTCGTCGTCGCCCCAGCCGCCCTGGCAGTAATTCTCGACCTTGCGATGGCCGACGAAGCGCACCCCGGTCTGGTCCACTTCGTAGATCTGGAACTCGCTCGCATGGCCGAAATGCTGGTTGATGCGGCCGCCGCCCTTGGTGGCGATGGCGACCAGCTTGGCCGGAGCCGCCGGCAGGGTGGTGGCCAGTTCGGCAACGGCGGCGTCCGAGGCCTTGCGGTGATCGGCGCGCTCGCGCTCCACCACCTCGCGATAGAGGCGGCGCGGCTCCGGATCGTAGGCCACGTCGTCGGCGATCTTGTCCATGGTGAAGTCCTGCGACAGGTCTTCACCGAGCATGCCGACGGCGTCGGCGCGGCACTGACGGCAATGGCGCATCAGATTGGCGCCGCCGGCCAGCTTGTCCTGCAGGTCCTTGAGCTCGGCCGGGGTAGGGCCGCGCTGGCCGGTCAGGCCGAAATGGGTGCCATGGGCGGGGTCGCTGATCAGCGGCATCACGTTGTGCAGGAAGGCGCCGCGCTCCTTGATGGCGGCGTTGACCGCCATCAGGTGCTGGTCATTGATGCCCGGGATCATTACCGAATTCACCTTGACCAGGATGTCCTTTTCCTTCAGGCGCTCCAGGCTTTCCATCTGCCGCTCGTGCAGGAGTTTAGAGGCATCCAGTCCGGTGTAGCGCTTGCCGTTGAAGTAGATCCACGGATAGATCTGCGTGCCGATCTCCGGATCCACCATGTTGATGGTGATGGTCACATGATCGATGTTGTGGTCGGCCAGCCGGTCGATGTGGTCGGGCAGCGCCAAGCCGTTGGTCGACACGCAGAATTTGAGGTCCGGCAGCTTCTGCTCGACCAGCCGGAATGTCTCGAAGGTCTTGAGAGCGTCGAACATGGAGTCGCCGGGGCCGGCGATGCCAAGGACCGACAATTGCGGCACCTTGTTGGCGACGGCAACCACCTTGCGCGCCGCCTGGTCGGGCGTCATGCGCTCGCTGGTCACACCAGGGCGGGATTCATTCGAGCAATCGTACTTACGATTGCAGTAATTGCACTGAATGTTGCAGGCGGGCGCCACGGCCACGTGCATGCGGGCGAAGTAGTGGTGCGCCTCCTCGCTATAGCAAGGATGGTCCTTAATTTTGTTCCAGACATGCTCGGGCATGTCGGCCTGGCCCTTGGACGAGCCGCACGAGCTCGACGAACAGCCGCCGGCAGGCTTGGCATCAGCCCCCGCTTGAGGGTGCTTGGCTAGAAGGCTCGAGAGGGGGATGACGTTGCTGCTCACCGGCGGCCTCCGCGATCAGGGGATCGTACCGACAGGGTTAGAGCAAGGGGCATGCCAAGTGATCGAGATGGCGGAATGGCTTGAACCCGGGAGCGGACGCCAGTTGTTTTGCTGTCGGATGTACGACGCCCTGTCGGGGTTGCGACAAAGCCAAGGGCCTTGATCCGCATCAATGTCGGGGCGATGCTTTGGATCACAGTGTCTAACCGATATTCGCGCTTGAGGAGTTCTTATGGCCACTATCCCGCTGCAGGAGCCGACCTATCGCGGCAATGCCGGCCCCTTATTCTTCGCGGCTGGCTTCCGGCCGTTCTTCCTGTTTGCCGGCATCCAGGCGGCGGTAATGCTGCCGCTGTGGCTCGCGGTCTATAGCGGGCTTTCGCTCGGCCTGCCGTTCTCGCCAGTTGTCTGGCATGGCCACGAAATGGTGTTCGGCTTCGCCGCTGCCGCCGTGGGCGGGTTCTTGCTGACGGCAGTACCCAACTGGACCAACACCCACCATGTCAGCGGCAAGCCGTTGATGGCGCTGTTCGCCGCCTGGGTTGTCGGTCGCCTGGCCTTCCTGGCGGCTGGTGTGTTGCCGCCGCTGCTGGTGGCGGTACTCGACCTCGCCTATCTGCCGTTCCTCGCCGTGCTGCTGGCCAAGCCGCTCATCAGCGCGGGTAAGTGGCGCAATATCGTGTTCGTTCCCATCCTGGCCCTGTTTCTATTGGCCAATGCGATGGTTCATGCCGGCATCGTGTTCGATGCGGGCGACCCGATGCGCGGTGTCTATCTTGGTATCATGCTACTTCTGGTGATGATCGCTATCGTTGGCGGGCGCATTGTGCCGTCCTTCACCCAGAATTGGCTGCGCATGCAGGGCAAGCCGGTGGAAGTCAAGCCGGTCGCCTGGATCGAAAAGGGTGGTGCCGCTGCCAGTGTGTTGGCAGGCGGCGTGCTGGCGGCACTTGCCCCCGGTTCGGTCGCGGCGGGCGTGTTGCTGCTGCTGGCGGCGGGCATCCACTTGATCCGGCTGGTGCGCTGGCATGGCGAGAAGACTCTGTCCAACCCCATCCTGTGGGTGCTGCATCTGGGGTATTTGTGGCTGGTGATCGGCTTGGCGCTCTTGGGGTTGGCCAGCTTCATCGACGCCCTGCCGGTATCGGCCTCGGTCCACGCCCTGACCGCCGGCTGTATTGGCACCATGATCCTCGGTGTGATGAGCCGCGCCGCCCTGGGCCATTCAGGCCGGCCGCTTGAGGTCTCCAAGGCGGTCGTTGCCGCCTATTGGCTGGTTTCGATTGGTACGGTGTTGCGGGTCGTCGCGCCCCTGCTGCCCGACGCCCAGATGGGCCTGACCCATGCGGGCGGCACATTCTGGGCGCTGGCCTGGGTGCTCTTCGTGATCGTGTACTTCCCGATCGTGACACGTCCGCGCGCGGATGGGAGGGCAGGGTGAGGCTTAACCAGTCGGCAAGGGGCTGAAGCTTACGAAAGGTGCGTTGCCACACTTTCGCCAGGAGCGCAGTAGGACCATGCCTCTCGTCGTCATCCAAACCACCATCCCCGGCACCGACGCTCAGCCTTTCCGTATCACCGAGGTGCTGGAC
>JAEZFE010000205.1 GCA_023437865.1 Pseudomonadota bacterium
CCCATGTCGATGGCTTCGATCTGCGAGGGCGTCGCCTTCTTGATGGCGGCGTAGTAGCTCTCGCAGATCATGAAATAGTCTTTGACGATGGACTGGAACGGCTTGAGCGGCAGCGGCACTTCAAGCAGCCGGGCATCCTCGGTGGTGCGCACGTCGAACACCAGGCGATTGTCGTCGAGCCTGAGGTGCAGGTGGTAGGGGCCGACATACTCGCCGTTGGGGGCGAAATAATTTTCCTCCAACAGGTCGTAGATGGCGATGTTGCGCTCGTGCTCCACCTCGGGGCGGCGCCGCACCATGGTCTTCTCGTCCAGTTGGACGTGCGCGATGCGCTGCCGGTGCGGCATCCCCGTCAGCCCCCCAGGTTCAGCCGCAACGCCACCGACAGGCCGTGGGCGCCCAGGCCCTCGGCCCCGGCCAGCGACACCGCCGCCGGACCGATGGCCCGCAAGGATTCGGCATCACAGCCCAGCAGCGTGGTGCGCTTCATGAAGTCGTGCACGCCCAGGCCCGAGGAGAAACGGGCCGACCGGGCGGTCGGCAGCACGTGGTTGGGGCCGCCGATGTAATCGCCCACCGCCTCGGGGGTGTAGCGCCCCAGGAAGATGGCGCCGGCATTGCGCACCTTGGCGGCCAGCGCATCGGGATCGGCCACGGCCAATTACAGGTGTTCGGCGGCGATGCGGTCGATCAGCGGCACGGCGGCATCGAGCGACGGCACCACGATGATGGCCCCATGGGCGTCCCAGCTCTCGCGGGCGATGGCGGCGCGCGGCAGGGTCTTGAGGTGGCTTTCCACCGCCGCCGCCACTCTTTCGCCGAAGGCGGCGTCATCGGTGATGAGGATGGATTGGGCGGCGGTGTCGTGCTCGGCCTGGCTCAGCAGATCGGCGGCGATCCAGCTCGGGTCGTTGGCGCCATCCGCCACCACCAGGATCTCGGAGGGGCCGGCGATCATGTCGATGCCGACCGTGCCGAACACCTGGCGCTTGGCGGCAGCCACATAGGCATTGCCGGGGCCGACGATCTTGTCGACGGGGCGGATGGTCGCGGTGCCAAAGGCAAGCGCGGCCACGGCCTGGGCGCCGCCCACGCGGTAGATTTCGTCCACGCCGGCCAGGCGGGCGGCGGCCAGCACCAGCGGGTTGAGCTTGCCGTCGGGGGTCGGAACCACCATGACCAGGCGCTCGACGCCGGCGACCTTGGCCGGAATGGCATTCATCAGCACCGAGGACGGATAGGCGGCGGTGCCGCCCGGCACGTACAGGCCGGCGGCCTCGACGGCGGTCCAACGGCAGCCCAGCCGCACGCCGGCGGCATCGGTGTAGGAATAGCCCTCGGGCAACTGGCGGCGATGGAAATCGGCGATGCGCTCGGCGGCCAGCTCCAGCGCCTCGATCAGCTCGGGCGAAACTTCGGCCAATGCGGCGTCAACCTCGGCGGCCGTGATGCGCAGGCCGGCGGCGTCGAGCGATGCCAGGCGGTCGAAGCGCTTGGTGTATTCGATCAGGGCGTCGTCGCCCCGCTTGCGCACGTCGGCGATGATGGCGGCCACCGCCGCGTTCACGTCGGAATCATTCTCGCGCTTCATGTCGAGAAGTGCGGCGAACTGGGCCTCGAAATCGGGCCGGGTGGCATCAAGCCGCAGCATTGGCAGCCTCACAGGCAGAACGGAAACGCTCGATCCAGCCGGTCATTTCTTCCGGACGGGTCTTGAGTGCGGCACGGTTGACGATCAGGCGCGAGGTGACCTGGGCGATCACCTCGACCTCCTTGAGGCCGTTGGCCTTGAGCGTGGAACCGGTGGAGACCAGGTCGACGATGCGCGAGCACAACCCCAGCGATGGCGCCAGTTCCATGGCGCCATTCAGCTTAACGCATTCGGCCTGAACGCCCTGCTCGGCAAAGAAGCGCTTGGTGACCTCGGGATACTTGGTGGCGATGCGCACGTGGCTCCAGCGGCGCGGATCGTCGCCTTCGGCCATGTCGGCGGGCTCGGCCACCGACAGGCGGCAGGCGCCGATGCCCAGATCCAGCGGCGCGTAGATCTCGGGGTAATCGAACTCCATCAGCACGTCGTTGCCGGCGATGCCCAGATGGGCCGCGCCGAAGGCCACGAAGGTGGCCACGTCGAAGGAACGGACGCGGATGATGTCGATATGCGCATGATTGGTGGCGAAGCGCAGCAGGCGGGTCTTGGGATTGTCGAACTCGGGCTCGGGCACGATGCCCGCAGCCCGCACGAGCGGCATGCACTCGTCCAGGATCCGGCCCTTGGGCAGGGCGATAACCAGCTTGTCTTCCATTACCACGTTCTTAGGACTCCGCGAAGGGGCAGCCATCTTTACTCAAATTCACCCGCCTACACCAGCCCCGCCAGCTTGGCGGCGAACCAGCGGCCCAGCTTCTGGGAGCCCTGGGGCGAATTATGCACATAGTCGTAGAAATCACCCGGTTCAAAGGAGATTTCGCGCGCGGGGTCGAGGCAGAGCAGCCCCTGGTCCTCGCACACCTCGCGGGTGGCCTGGTTATAGGCCGCGAGGCGCCTGTAATGATCGACACCATTGAGAACGCCATCCTCGACCAGCCCCAGCACCTTCCCGCCGGAGACACGGTAGTCTCCGCGCGGCTGGGTCACAAGGATGGGCACCGCCCCCATGGCATGGGTCATTTCAGCAAGCTGGCGCAGCCGTTCCTTGTAGTCGGAGAGCGCAGCCTTGTCGGGCTTCCAGTTCGGCTGCAGCGGCCTTTCGGTCCACTCGGCCTTGGCGTAGTCGACGGGCCGGGGGCTGAGCCGGGCCTTGCGCTCCGCCAGATTGTTCCACACCCGCACCAGGGCGGAGTGCTGGCGGACCCACTTGGCGCGGCTGGATTGCCGCAACTGGTCCCCCCACGAACCGGTGAGCTGGATGTCGTTGAGCCCCACATAGAACATAACGAAGCGAGGCCTTAGCGCTGGCACGTGGGGAAACCAGTCGGCCATGGCGCGCACATGCCCGATCGTCGACTGACCCTCGACGCCTGCATTGGCAACCACGGCATCGCGCCCCTCGGCGCCAAGTGCACGCTCCATCACCACTTGCCAGGTGGCGTCATCGGGCAGGTAAAGCTGGTTGGTGGTGCTGCCGCCGACCGTCAGGATGCCGATCTTGGCCGGATCAAGACCGGCACCCCGGAAGCCCCAATGATCGCGCCGATAGACGAAGTCCGCGCCGCCGGCATAAAGCGTACCGGGCTGCACGGTTACCGCCGAATCACGGGCAAGCCCCAATTGATCGAGCGGGTCCTCGCTGAGCCACGTGCCGAAGATCAGCTCGGCGGCGACCGCCAGAAACAACAGGAGCCCCAGGCTTGCGGCGGCGATTGCGAAGAATTTGCGCATCGGCGCTTATAACCGCGCAACCGGGGGCGGGTCAAAAAGATACCCGCCCCCGGCACTGGGTTACATGCCCTTGTCACACCCCATCATGCCCTTGCCCATGTCGCCATGCCCGCCCTTACCGTGACGGCCATGATGCGTCAGCGCCCCGGCGGGACGGGCGAAAGATTTGTCGACCAAGGCATGTTCCTGCACGGTGCCGTCGGCCTTGAGCAGTTCCACGTCATAGGTCTGAGCGTCCTTCTCAGTCACCTTGCCGCCCTTGAGGTCGCTGCGCTGAAGTACCAGACGACCTTCGATGACGGTCTTGACCTGGGCGGGGGTCAGCGGCGCCACGGCCTGGGGGGTGGGGGGCGGATTGCCCGGCTGTTGCTGGGCCTGGGCACCGAACGCGGTCAGGCTGGCAGCGATCAGGCTGGCGGCGGCGAGGTTGCGGGCGAAGCTCATAACATCCTCCTCATGGGGAAACTCGATGCCACCATGAAACGCCCGGTCTGTAACAAGGGTGTTGGTAAAAGGGTAACGGAGGGTATCGCCCTGTTACCCTCGGTTACCAAGTCCTCCGCGCAGGACTCCAGCGTTGCGCTATAATCAGCGGCATGGAGACACAGCCGCACATCCTGGTCGTCGATGACGATCGTGAAATCCGCGACCTGCTCGCCCGCTTTCTGGCCAAGCACGGCTTGCGCGTGACCACCGCCAAGGACGGCACCGAGATGGAGCGCGCGCTGGCTGATTGGGCCATCGACCTGGTGGTGCTGGACCTGATGATGCCGGGCGAGGATGGCCTTAGTCTGACGCGGCGGCTGCGCGGCCAGGGCTCGGCGGTGCCCATCGTCATGCTGACCGCCATGGGCGAGGACACCGACCGCATCGTCGGCCTGGAGATGGGCGCCGACGATTACGTGCCCAAGCCGTTCAACCCGCGCGAATTGCTGGCCCGGATCAAGGCGGTGCTGCGCCGGGCGCAAGCGCCGCAGGCCCCGGTGGTGCAAGCCGGCACCGGCAACCGCTTCAGCTTCCAGGGATGGGTGCTCGACATCTCCACCCGCGACCTCACCAGCCCGGAGGGCGTGGTGCTGACTCTGTCGGCAGGCGAATTCGATTTGTTGCAGGCTTTTGTCGAACATCCCCGCCGGGTGCTGTCACGCGACCAGCTCCTCGATTTCGCCCGCGGCCGCCAAGCCATTCCCTTCGACCGCTCCATCGACATCCAGGTCAGCCGGCTGCGGCGCAGGCTCAAGGACGACGCCAAGGACCCGCAACTGATCAAGACGGTGCGGGGTGGCGGCTATCTGTTCACGCCCGCGGTGGAGCGGTCATGACCCGGCGCGTGCTTCCCGACACCCTGGTGGGCCGCACCGCACTGGTGCTGGTGGCCGCCATCGCGGTGGCACTGGCCGCCGCCTTGTTCATGTTCGCCGGCCAACGCACCGAGGCTCTGGCCGCCTTGGGCGGGCGCCACGCCGCCGAGCGGGTGGCCGCGCTGGTCCACCTGTTGGACAGCTCGCCGGCCGAGG
>JAEZFE010000291.1 GCA_023437865.1 Pseudomonadota bacterium
CCTCGCTATAGCCGATCATGGCGCAGAAGGCCGGATTGGCCTCGACGAAGCCACCGTCGCTATCACAGAGGACCACGCCGATGCCGGCATTCTCGAACACGGCGCGGAAGCGGTCTTCGGAGCGGCGCAGCGCCAGGTCCACCCGGGAACGCTCCAGCGCGTAGCGGATGGCGCGGCGCACCAGATCGCCGTCTCCCTGGCCCTTGACCAAATAGTCCTGGGCGCCCTGGCGCAGGGCCTCCAGCGCCAACGCCTCGTCATTGGTGCCCGTCAGCACGACCACCGGCACCAGCGGACGCTCGGCGCGCAGCCGCGCCAAGGTGGCCAGACCGAACGAATCGGGCAGCGACAGGTCCAGCAGCACCACGTCCACGGGTTGGGAGGCCATTACGGCCAGTGCCCCGGCCAAGGTGTCGGCCTTGAGGATACAGAACGGATTGACGGCTTCTTCCCGCAGGTAAAGCTCTACCAGACGGGCATCACCCGGATTGTCCTCGACCACCAGGACTGCACGGCGAGAGGACACATCCTGCGACATCAAACCCTCAGCGCGGCGGCAGGGTGACGACGGAACACCAATATTCCTCTATGGATCGCACCACCGAGATGAAGCGATCCAAGTCGACCGGCTTGGTGATATAGCAATTGGCGTGCAGATCGTAGGACCGCAGGATGTCCTGATCGGCCTGCGAGGTGGTCAACACCACCACCGGAATGCGCCGCAACTCGGGATCGGCCTTCATCTCCGCCAGCACCTGGCGGCCATCCTTGCGCGGCAGATTTAGGTCAAGCAGCACCAGATTAGGCCGCGGCGCTTCGGCGAACGGACCCTCGCGGCGGAGATAAGTCATGGCCTCGACGCCATCGACAACCACCTTGAGGCGGCTGGACATGCGGCCTTCCTTGAGCGCTTCCTGGGCTAGCCGGGCGTCCCCGGGATTATCCTCGACCAAGAGGATGTCGAAGGTTTCGGGGGCGGTTCGCAAACTCAAAGTGCAGCTCCTCGAAAACCCGGGATGGGCTGATCGGAGCAAGACTATATCGGCGTTCTCCCTCCTTGAAAACGCCCTTCCTAGGACTTAGGCACAACCGAAACGCAATTTTATGGCGACGCTCCACCACAAAAAGAAAAAGCCGGTTCCGAGAGGGGGTCGGAAACCGGCTTTTGTTCACCCGGAGCGTTCGGCAGAGCGTCATTGGGTGTAATGCGAATATGCCTTCCGCCCCACCCCAGAACATTGACTTCCGTCATGCGGCCCGGTGAAGAACGGCGACTGGGCTATCCAAACAAAATATGGGGTGCCGACGCCCGCCCGCGCCGAACCTTCCCCGGCCCCGAGGCGTTAGGCCCTGT
The DNA here is from genome assembly GCA_023437865.1 of Pseudomonadota bacterium. Lineage (GTDB taxonomy): Bacteria > Pseudomonadota > Alphaproteobacteria > Rhodospirillales > Magnetospirillaceae > Magnetospirillum. The sequence continues at coordinate 1,355 of JAEZFE010000291.1, forward strand.
GAGTGGACGGCGCGAGGAAAGCAAAGTCCTCGCGGCCCGTTCTTTCCCGCAGGCCACGAACGGAGGAATAATCATGCCTCTCGCCAGCCATTCGACGGCGACCATCGCCCAGGTTCTGTCCGGCATCGACTTCCCGGCCAACAAGCAGAAACTGGTCGATTACGCCCAGAAGAACAACGCCGACAACGAAGTCCTTGAGGCCATCAAGCAGATGCCCGAGGCCGAGTACACCAGCATGGCCGACGTGTTCAAGGGCGTGGGCCAAAGCAACAAATAGCCTCCTCTCCGGATTGAATGGAGACGGGGTGCGCGGAGAGGGGCGGCGTGCGACGGCACCGCCGCCCTCTTTCACGGGCAGTGGCGGAACGGGCCGCCTTCCGCCTGCTCCTCCATCGCCGCACGGATCTGGCGGCGCTCATGGGTCAGGGCGTGGGCCACCGCCTGCTTGAGGCGCGGGTCGGCGATCCAATGGGCGGAATAGGTCTCGACGGGCAGGTAACCCCGGTTCACCTTGTGCTCCCCCTGGGCGCCGGCCTCAACCCGCTGCAGACGATGGGCGATGGCGAAATCCAGCGCGCGGTAATAGCACGCCTCGAAATGCAGATAGGGCACGTCGCGCCCCGCCCCCCAGGTGCGGCCGTAGAGGGTGTCGCCACCCAGCAGGTTGAAGGCAGCGGCCACCGGAATGCCGTCATCCTCGGCCCAGACCAGCACCACGTCCTTGCCGAGAGATGACGCCGACAGCGCGTCGAAGAAGCCACGGTTCAGATAGGCGGCACCCCATTTGCGGTCCACCACCGCCTCGTAGAAGCGGTGAAAAGCGTCCCAATGCCGGGCCTTGACGTCATCACCCACCAGGGTGCGGATGGTCAAACCTTCGGCGGCCACTGCCGCCCGTTCCTTGCGGATCTGCTTGCGCCGGCGCGACGACAGCGCGGCCAGGAAATCGTCTAAGGCTGCGTAGCGGTGGTTCTCCCAATGATATTGATAGCCCAGGCGGGGCAGGAAGCCGGCGGCCTCCAGGGGCTCCATCTCGCCGGCGGTGGGGAAGGTCACATGCAGCGAAGAGACCTCCATGGCTTCGGCGATCTGGGCCAGGGCCTGGACCATGACCGGACGCAGCGCCTCGCCCCCCATCAGGCGCGGCCCGGTCACCGGGGTGAAGGGCACCGAGCACTGAAGCTTGGGATAATAGCGCCCGCCGGCCCGGTTGTAGGCTTCCGCCCAGCCCCAATCGAAGACATATTCACCGTAGGAATGGTTCTTGAGGTAGAGCGGAGCACAGGCCAACACCTTGCCGTCCGGGCCGTTCACCACCAAATGGCGTGGCAGCCAGCCGGTATCGGCGCAGGCCGAACCGGACTGTTCGAGGGCCGCCAGGAAAGCGTGGCTGACGAAGGGATTGCCCCCGCCCGAAGATGAAGCGCGGGCGCAGTCATCCCACTCCTCGGCCGCGATGTCGGTGACGGCGCCGGCCAGTTGGATGGTCAAGGGACCGGTCATGTGTCCTCCTCCATTGGCACGAGAGGATGAAGATGGCGGCTGAGCCGGCCGAATCCAAGCGCGTCGAGGACGAGCGCAGCAGCGCGCGGGCCGCCGAGTTCCGCCGCATGAAGCGGATCGCCACCGGTCTTCTGGTGCTGATGTTCGCCCTGTTCGTCGCCGCGACCTTGGGCCAGGAGCGCTGGCCCGGTCTCGCCTATCTACGCGCCTTCGCCGAGGCCGCCATGGTGGGCGCCATTGCCGACTGGTTCGCGGTGGTCGCCCTTTTCCGTCACCCCTTCGGCCTGCCGATTCCCCATACCGCCATCATCCAGCGCAACAAGGACCGCATTGGCGCATCGCTGGGCGCGTTCATCTGCAACAATTTCCTCGCCCCCGACGTGGTGGCGGCCAAGCTCGATTCACTGGATGCCGCATCGCGGCTGACGCGCTGGCTGGGCGAACGCGAGACCGCTGAGATGCTGGGCCGCCGCGCCGCCGCCTTCGCCCCCGCGCTACTCGACGCGCTCGACGACGAGGCGGTGCGCGATTTCGCGCGCGGAGCCATGGCGCGCGGGCTGGCCTCGGTGCAGGTGACGCCGCTGTTCGCCCGCATCCTGTCCGTGCTGGTCGCCCACGGCCATCACCAGCATCTGTTCGAC
>JAEZFE010000311.1 GCA_023437865.1 Pseudomonadota bacterium
GTCCGACGATCCACGCCAGCGAGCCCAGCAGCATCAGTCGGGTGATCAGCGCGAAGGCAAGGCCCAGCCGGCGCGCCAGGGGGCGCTGGGCCTCGGGCAGGCGGTCAGCCAGGATGGCAAGGAACACCAGATTGTCGATGCCCAGCACGATCTCCAGTGCGGACAGCGTGAGCAGGCTGATCCAAATCTGCGGATCCGAAAGCCACTCCATGGGGCGAACATCCTTGGCTGTAATAAACGATGCGGAAGTGTAGGCGCTTTTTCGCGCTTTTCCAGAGGCGAGGCGTCTTTCAGCCGTCAGCCGTGGCGCCACCCGATGCCTGGCGCGGAAATGTCAGCGTGAAGCGGGTGCCGTTGCCGGCCTCGCTGTCCACCGTCAGTTGGCCTTCCAACGGGCCGGTGGCGAGGTTGTAGACGATGTGCAGGCCAAGCCCGGTGCCGCCGGCGCCGCGCCTAGTGGTGAAAAACGGATCGAAAATGCGGGTCTTGTGTTCGTCGGCGATGCCGCGCCCGTCATCGGCGTAGACCAGCCGCACCTGGCCGGGCGTCGGTTCGATCACCGTGATGGACAGCAATCCCGCTTGGCCGGGATCGTAGCCGTGAACGATGGAGTTCATGACGAAATTGGTCAGCACCTGGCTCAATGCCCCGGGATAGCTGTCCACGATCAGACCCGGCGGGCATGAAATGACGACCTTGTGCCCGGCTTGGCGCACCCGCGGTGACAATGAAGCCAGGGTCTCGCCGATATAGGCGCCCAACTCGAAGCGGCGCCGTTCGGAACTGGTGCGGTCCACCGCCACCTGCTTGAAGCTGCGGATCAGTGCGGCCGCCCGCTCGCAATTGCCCAGGATCAACTGGGTGGTGTCGGCGGCGGTATCCATGTAGCGCTCGAAATCCTCGACGCCCACATCGTCGGCCGCGAACAGCGCGCGGATATGCGCCGTCGAATCGGCCAAGTGCGAGGCGCAGGACAAGGCAATACCCACCGGGGTGTTGATCTCGTGGGCAACACCGCCCACCAGCGCGCCAAGTGAAGCCAGCTTTTCGGCCTGCACCAGGGTCTCCTGGGCCTGCTTCAACTGGGTCAGGGCCTCTTCGGCCTCGGCCTTACGCTTGGCCAGTTCCTGGTTCAGCGACGCCATCTGATGCTGCAGGCGGTCGCTGACCTTGACCAGCCGGCGCTGTTCGCGCACCGATCGGCGGTAGGCCTCGGCCAGCCGCTCGACGCCGTCGCGGACCTGGGGCGGCGAGTCGGCCAACTGGCCGCGCAACTGGTTGGCCTCGACCAGCACCCGCTCTTCGGCGTCGAACAGGTTGAATCCGCCCTCGGGCTTGTGGCCGGGCAAGGATCAGTCCCCGATGGCGACCAGATTGAAGGCCACGCTTTCCAGATCTTCCGAAAAGTCCTCGCCGAATTCCTTCATGGTTTCGTCGTCATGGGCATAGGCCCAGTTGACTTCGATCTTGACCCCGCGCGCGGCAGCCTTGTCCATCAGCTGGAACATGTTCATCAGCGCCTTGGCGCTGGAGCTGTTGAAATAGATCAGCTCGAAATCGAAGCGGATTTCCTGGCCGTCGGCTTGCTCGAGATACTTCTCCAGCGCCGCGAAGATGGGGCCGAATACGGTCGAGGCGTCCTCGGGGTAGGATTCCCCCTTCAAGGACAGCTGGCCTGCCGCGAAGTCGAATTCCACCGCGGGCGACCGCTCAGTGGCGGCGATCGTCAGATTGTCCATGGTTCCCCTCAGATGGAAACTTTGAGGCAGAAAAAGTGCTTTTCCGCGTCGATGCGGTCGAAATCGAACTCGATGGGCTCGCTGGCGCGCCGGGCGATCTCGATCAGGCCGATGGTGGCGCCCCGGCTTTTCTCGTCGGGCGCCTCGCGCAGCTGTTCCTTGTAGTAGGCCTTGATCTCGTCCTTGTCCATCTTCTGGAGCGTCTCCAGGCGCTGCTTCAGCCTGGGCACGTCCTCCTCCAGGATGGTGTTGGCGCAGACAATGAAGAACTGGCCGTTCTCGGTGCCGATGGTCACCATGCCCGACGACAGCTCGACGTTCTTGCCGACATTGCCCAGCACCTTTTCCGCCGAATAGCGGATGATGTTCTGGGCTTGCTCGATGAATACCGAGAACACCTTCTTGATGGTGGTCAGATCGGTGTCATCCAGCGTCATCTTCTGGCGCAGGGTATCGCCCAGAGAATACAGGATGCCCTCGGACAGGTAGCCCGAAAACGAGAACAGAATGCCCCGCTCGTCCAGCATGCCTTTGAAGGCACGGTAGTGCTTGGCGAGGTTTTCCGTGGCGCCCGAAGGGGGCGTGGTCGCTGGGGTGGTCAAAGCCGAGCTTCCTCAACACCGTGGAGATCGATACTTAGCAGTGGCGGGCATGAAGGTTCAACCACCGGCTTCCTCCTTCACCACACCCTGGTAGCGGGCGGTGATCTTCGCGTATTGCCCGCTCTCGCGCAGCTTCCGCAGGCCCCGGTTGAAGCTGTCGCGCAGGGCGGGGTCGCGGAAGGCGACGTGGTAATGGGTGGGGGCAAAGATGGGATGGAAACGCAGGGCCTGGCTGGTATCGGCCTTGCCTTTCACGTCCGGCGTATTGGCGAACCAGCCGAAAATATTGCGGTCGGCCACCACCGCGTCGATGCGGTCGAGATAGAGCAGGGTCGGCTGAACCGCCTGCTTGGCTTCCTCGCGGTAACCGGGATTCCTCTCGGCCATGGCCTTGAACTCGGCCCCCAGATAGAGGGTGGCGTTCTGGAACGCCATCACCGTTTTGCCCGCCAGTTCCGCCGGGCTGTTGATGGTCAGGTTCCGCTTCGCCAGCGTGATGGCGTAATTGCGATAGGTGACATGGCTGTCAGAGTAATGGGCGTGGACGCCGGTGTCGGGCCGCATGGTCATGGCGGCATCCACCATGCCGCTCTCCAATTCCTTGACCACGCGGGCATAGGCCATGAAACGCGGGGCGATGGTGTGGCCTTCGAGTTCCAGCGCCTCGCGGACCACGTCGTATTCCAAGCCGCGCCATTCGTCGACGATGACATAGGGCGGCAGCGAGCGGCCCACTGCCATGATGATTTCGGCGGCCTGGGCCGAAACCGGTGCCGCCAGCGCCAGCAGCAGGGAGAGGATGCGTCTCATCATGCCCTCTCCTTGTCGCGCGGAGCGGGGCGAAGCCGCACGGTGAAGGTGGATCCCATGCCCTCGCGGCTGTCCACCGTGATGGTGCCGCCATGCAGTTCGACAATCTGGCGGACCATGTGCAAACCGATGCCCGACCCGTGGATGTTGTGGGTATTGGCGGCGCGAAAGAAGCGCTCGAAAATGCGGTCGCGCTCGCCGGGTGGGATGCCGATGCCCTGATCGCTGACCGACACCACGATGCCGCCATGGTCGGGCCGCGCCACCATGGTTACCGGGCCTGTCTCGGAATACTTGATGGCGTTGCCGATCAGGTTGTTGAACACCAGCGCCAGCAGGCCGGCGTCGCCCCACGCTTCGGGCAGGGGGTTGACCGTTAGTTCGACGTCGCGGCCCGGCGAGGCTGCGCGATGGTGGGCCGCCGCCTGCTCCAGGATGGGCGCCAAGGCGAGCCGGCGTTCCTGCAAGACGATGCGGCCCGATTCCAGCTGCTCGTCGGCCAGGCAGGTGGCGATCAGGTCGACCAGGCGCTGTACCGCCTCGCGGATGGTTTCCAGCCTGGGCAGGCTGCCGCCATCGGCGCGCTCGGCCCGCATCATCAGCATCTGCGCCGCCGAATCGATGATGGCCAGCGGCGTGCGGAATTCGTGGCTGACCATGGACAGGAACTGGCGCAATTGCTGCTTGGCTTCGGTCTCGCGGGTCAGCGCCAGTTCAGCACGGTCCTTGGCGCGGGCCAGGGCATCGCGGCTGTCCGCCAGTTCGGCGGTCCGTTCCGCCACCTTGTCCTCGAGCGAGGCGTTCAGCCCGGCCAGCTCGCGGTTCAGCCGGCTGATGGTGGCGATGTCGCGCCAGGCGCGCACCGCGCCCACCAAAGCGGTGAAGAGCTTCTGCGCGGTCAGCTCGGATTTGCTTTTGTAGTCATTGATATCATGGGCCAGCACCACGTCGCGCTCAGGCGCCTCGCCGGGCTGGCCGGTGCGCAATATGATACGGATATGGTGATTGCCCAAGTCCTCGCGGATATGGCGGACCAGTTGCAGTCCGGCATCCGGCGTCTCCATCACCACGTCCAGCAGCGCAACCGGGATGTCGGTGCGCTCGGCCAGCAGCGGCACGGCCTCGGCGGCCGAATACGCAGACACGATCTCGAAGCTGCGCCCCTCGAAACTGAAATCGCGCAGCAGCACGCGGGTCATGGCGTGAACCTGCTCGTCGTCATCGACCACCAGCACGGTCCAGGGCAGACGCGCCTCCGCCGTGGCCTTTGTTCCGGCCCGCGGTTTAAGCGATAGTTTGCTGTCTTTGCTCATGCCGGTCGTTAGCGCACGGAGACCGGGGCGGCGAAGGCGTAGCCGGTGCCGTGCACCGCCTCGATGGGCAGGTCGTGGCCCAGCACGTCTTCACCCTTGGCACGCAGGCGGCGCACCATGGAATCCACTGAACGGTCGCCGGAATCCCATTCCCGCTTGCCCAGGGCGCGGAAGATGTCGGCACGCGACACCGGCTCGCCTGGGCGTTCGACTAGCAGGCTGACAAACACGCGCTCGTTGGCGGTCAGTTTCAGGCTGGGACCACCCGGCGCGATCAGGGCCCACGCCACCTGGTCGTAGACCCAAGCGCCGGTGGCAGCGGTGGTGCGGATGGCGGTGGTCGGGGGGATCGCGGCGACGGGCTGCGCCTTGATCCGGCGCGCCAGGGTGCGGATCTGCGCTTCCAGCTCGCGCAGTTCGATGGGCTTGACCAGATAGACGTCGGCGCCGATCTCCAATCCCACCACGCGGTCCACGTTCACGCCGCGTGCGGTCAGCATGATGATGCCGACCTCGGATTGATCGCGCAGGCGCTTGGCGATGGAAAAACCGTCTTCGCCCGGCAGATTGACGTCCAGGATGACGATATCGGCGGGCTGGGCGGCCTGGGCCCGGTTCAGCGCCATGCCGTCCTCGCACCCGACCACGTGATGGCCGCAGGCCGAGAGGTACTCGACCAGATCGGCCCTCAGGGAATTCTCATCTTCCACGACAGCAATGCGCGCCATATCACCGACCCCAACCGGCTTAGTGCTTGTGCCTAATGGAGCACTAGCCGGGTTGTCGCGTCAAATCGCAAACGATGGCGGATTGTGACACCAGGTGACAAAGACGCTCAGCGCGGGGTGACGATCTTCTCGACCAGCTTGACCAGCAGGCGGTCCATGCGGGCCGCCCATGCCTCGTCGGTGTCGATCAACTCGCGGCAGCGGCGGAAGGCGCGCAGCACGGTGGTGTGGCTGCGGCCGCCGAACACCCGGCCCAGTTCGGGCAGCGAGCACGAGGTCAGCAGACGGGCGTAATACATGGCGGCCATCCGCGGCTTCCACACCGAGTGATCGCGGGTGGGCGCCATCATCTCGCGCTCGGTCATGCCGAATTCGGCGGCGACGGTGGCCAGCACCTCGGCGACGAACGGGTCGCTGACCTTGTAGCGCGCCGGAGCGGCGGTGCGGATCTCAGCAAGGGCGAGCATCGAATTCCCCTTTAACGAATTCTCATGCTCAGATTGTGCGCAAGTTGCCGCCAGCATCCCACCTGCGACTTGCGACGGCTTGTGTCGGCCTGTGGCCCCGTTGTGAACGGGATGTTAATCAGCCGGCCACGCCCCTCAGCCCCTCCATGGCCGCCACCAGGGCCAGGCGGATGCCCGGCTCCATGGCGGAATGGCCGGCGTCGGGAATCATGTTCAGCCGGGCGCGTGGCCAGTGGCGGGCCAGATCATCTGCGCTGGCAGGCGGGCACACCATGTCATAGCGCCCCTGCACGATGATCGCGGGCAGGTGGCGGATGCGGGGCATGCCCTCCAGCAGCTGGTTCGGCCGCAGGAAACCGTGGTTCACCATGTAATGGCATTCGATGCGCGCCATGGCCAGGCAGGCGCCGGGATCGGGCTCGCCGGGCTCGCCCCGCGGCAGCAGCCGCGCGCAGCTCTCCTCATAGGCGCACCAGATGCGCGCCGCCGGCATGTGCACATCAGGGTCGGGATCGGTCAGCCGGCGGTAATAGGCGGCCAGCAGATCACCCTCGGCATCGGGAATATGGGCGGCGAAGCGGCGGCGCGCTTCGGGAAAGAAGGTGCCCATGCCGGTCATGAAC
>JAEZFE010000340.1 GCA_023437865.1 Pseudomonadota bacterium
TGGCTGCGCAGCACCACCTCGTTGACCAGGGTCTCATTGGGACTGTCCTTGACCTTCGCCAGGATCAGGTTGAACTGGCCGGGCTTGAGCGTCTGGCCCTTGGGCAGGCTGAGGTCCATGGACGACAGGAACTCGCGCAAGCTGTCCAGCTTCTCGACGCTGGGCTGGTCGTGGACGCGGTACATGCACGGCTTGTGCACGCGCTCCAACTCCTCGGCGGCGCACACATTGGCCTGGATCATGAAATCCTCGATCAGCCGGTGGCTGTCGAAGCGCGGGCGCGGCTTGATGCCCAGCACCTGGCCGTTGGGGCTGATATCCACCTTGCGCTCGGGAATGTCGAGCTCCAGCACGCCGCGCCGCTCACGTGCCGCGAACAGGGCGGCCCAGGCACCATAGAGCGGCTTGATCACCGGCTCCAGCAGCGGGCCGGTCAGGTCGTCGGGGCGGCCGTCCTTGGCCTCCTGGACCTGGGTGTAGGTCAGGCGCGCCGCCGAGCGCATCATCGCACGGACGAATTTGTGCTTCTTCTTGTTGCCGTCCTTGTCGAGCCAGAAATGGACGGCAAGACAGCCCCGGTCCTCGTTGGGGCGAAGCGAACACCAGCCGTTGGACAATTGCTCGGGCAGCATGGGGACGACGCGGTCGGGGAAATAGACCGAGTTGCCGCGCTGATACGCCTCGCGGTCCAGCGCGTCGCCGGGGCGGACGTACCACGACACGTCGGCGATGGCGACGATGCAATGCCAGCCGCCATCCTCTTCCTGCTCGGCGAACACGGCGTCGTCGAAATCGCGGGCATCCTCGCCGTCGATGGTGACCAGGGGAACGGGGCGCAGATCGACCCGGTGGTCCATGGTGGCGGCACCGGCGGCCTCGGCCTGGGCCATGGCCCCGTCGGGGAAGACAAAGGGGATGTCGTTGGCGTGGATGGCGACCAGCGACACCGATTTGGGCGCCCCCAGGCGGCCCAGCCGTTCCTTCACCGACACCTGGCGCAGGCCGTACAGGCGGCCCGGCAGCAGGTCGCACATGACCAGCTCGCCGTCCTCGGCGCCGCCGGCCTCGCCGCGCGGCACCATATAATCAGCCTTCTCCTTGCGGGAGGTCGGGCGCACCCGGCCCGACCCGTCGGGATTGGTCTCAAAGACGCCCAGCACGCGGGCCTTGGCCTCGCCGACGATGCGGATGGGGCGGGCCTCGTAAGCGTCGTCGCGGATGCGGCGCAGCTTGGCCAGCACCTTGTCGCCCACGCCGGCCACCACGTCGCCCTTCTTCCACGGCGCCAGGAAGACGCGCGGCGGGCGGCCTTGCTCTTCCCACGCCACCGGGCGGGCGATCAATTCGCCGTCGGTGTCGGTGCCGGTGATTTCGATGACGCCGACTTCGGGCAGCGATCCGGGCCGGGCGAAGCGGCGGTGCTGGCCGCGCTGGACCTGGCCGGCGCCCTCCAGTTCCTTGAGGATGGCCTTGAGCCCGATCTTGTCGGCGCCCTTCAGGTTGAAGGCACGGGCCAGCTCGCGCTTGCCGACACGGCCGGGCTGCGAGCGGATGAAGTCCAGGACTTCCTGTTTGGACGGAAGCGGGACGGTTTTCTTGCGAACGGGCTTAGTCATAGACAAAAGGGTAGTCCCTGTGCGGTGCGGCCACAAGGGGCGGCGCGCAAAGCGCGGGCCGCCCCTGCGGTGGCGTCACTGCGGCGTGCGCGCCTGCTGGCCCTTCAGCGAGGCCTGGGTCTCCTGGGCGAGCGTCAGGTGTTCCTTCAGCTTGGGCGTGGCTTCCTGGGCAAAGGATTTCAGTTCGGCGTTCTTGCCCTTGGCGGCCTGCTTCTCGAAGGCGCGGACGTCCTTCTTGTGGTCGTCCACCATGGCTGCCATGTAGGCGTGGTCGAACTCGGCGCCCTGCAGCTTGGACAATTTGTCGACGGTCTTGCGCTGCTCGCGGGGCATCTCGGTGGTCGCCGGCAGTCCGGCGTTGGTGGCGATTTCGGTCAGCTTCTGGTTGGCCTGGCCGTGGTCGGTGACCATGCGCTGGGCGAAGTCGCGCACGGCGGTGCTCTGTGCCCGTTCCTGGGCCAGTTGGCCCAACTGCACCTCCATGGCGCCGCCGGCCATGGCCTCCTTGGCGAAATCGCGGTCGTCGCCCGAGAGCTTCTCCTGGGCGGCGAAGGCGGAGGTGGCGGCCAGCAGCGTGGCCAGGGCGATCATGGGAATGCGCGCGGACATGGGAACCTCGCTGTTGAAATTGCACAGGGAGGTGAACACCCCAGCGATGGGTTCAGGTCAGCCGCATCGGTGAATTGGGCAAGCGGCCTTGCGTCAAGGCGGTGCTGGGGTTCATGCTGGGGCGGTTGCCGACGGAGGTCCCATGGCGAAGCCTGCGAAGAAGAAGCCTGCTCCACCCAAAAAGCCTTCGGCGATGGACAAGATGATCGCCGAATGCGTCAAGAAGGCCCAGGCCCGCAAGAAATCGGGTCAGACCGACCGCGAATGGCGCGAGCAATACGCCAAGACGCTGAAGGTGGAGACGCACGAGGAGTAGGGGAGGGGCGGAGAGCTACTCCGCCGCCGCTTCCTTCTTCTTGGCGGGAGCCTTCTTGGCGGCCGGCTTCTTCGCCGCCGCCTTCTTGGGCGCGGCCTTCTTCTCCTCGCCGTCGGCCTCGGCCTTCTTGGCCGGCGCCTTCTTCGCCGCCGCCTTCCGCGCCGGCTTCGCCGGGGCCTTGGCGGCCTTGGCGTCGATCAGACGGATAGCCTCTTCCAGGGTCACCGATTGCGGATCGGCGTCCTTGGGCAGGGTGGCGTGGATGCCGTCCGACGACACGTAGGGGCCGTAGCGGCCCTCGTGCACGGTAACCGGCTTGCCGGCGCGCTCACCCAGGGTCTTCAGCGGCTCGGCGCCCTTCTTGGCGCGGGCCTGCGACAGCAGCTCCATGGCGCGGTTCATGCCGATGCTCAGCACGTCGTCGTCCTTGGTCAGCGACTTGTAGGTCCCGTCATGCAGCAGGTAGGGGCCGAAGCGGCCGACGCCGGCGGAGATCTTCTTCTGGGTTTCCGGATGGGTGCCCACTTCGCGCGGCAGGGCCAGCAGCTTCAGCGCGATGTCCAGCGTCAGGTCTGCGGGTTCAAGGCCCTTGTACAGCGAGACGCGCTTCGGCTTCTTGCCTTCGCCCAATTGCACGTACCAGCCATAGGGCCCCTTGCGCAGGGTCACCGGCTCATTGGTAACCGGGCAGACGCCCAATTCCTTGGGGCCTTCGCCGGCCTCGGCGGGATTGTCGCCGCCCTCGCCCTGCACCGAGAGCGGGCGGGTGACCCGGCATTCGGGATAGTTCGAGCAGCCGATGAAGGCGCCGAACTTACCCAGCTTCAGCGACAGCCGCCCGGCGCCGCAGCCCGGGCAGACGCGCGGGTCCTTGCCCGAACCATCATCGGGGAAGAAATGTTGGCCCAACTCGGCGTCCAACGCCTCGATGACGTCGGAGATGCGCAGTTCCTTGGTGTCTTCCACCGAGGCCGAGAAAAGCTGCCAGAAATCCTCCAGCACCTTCTTCCAGTCGATATGGCCGCCGGAAATCTCGTCGAGCTGGTTCTCCAGGTCGGCGGTGAAATTGTATTCCACGTAGCGCTTGAAGTACTGCTCCAGGAAGGCGGTGACCAGCCGGCCCCGGTCCTCGGGGATGAAGCGGCGCTGGTCCAGGCGCACGTAATTGCGCTCCTGCAACACCGACAGGATCGAGGCATAGGTTGAGGGGCGGCCGATGCCCAACTCTTCCATGCGCTTGACCAGGCTGGCTTCGGAATAGCGGGGCGGCGGCTGGGTGAAGTGCTGATCAGGCCGCACGGCCTGACGCTTCATGTCCTCGCCCTCGGTCACGTCGGGCAGCAGGCGCTCGTTGTCCTCGTCCTCGGTGCCGGGCGCCGGGGCGTCGTCGCGGTCCTCGCGGTAAACCTTGAGGAAGCCCTCGAACACCACCACCGAACCGGTGGCGCGGAAGGTGATCTGCTTGTCGGCGGAGGTGACGTCCACCGCCACCTGATCCAGTTCGGCGGCGGCCATCTGGCTGGCCACCGTGCGCTTCCAGATCAGCTCATAGAGCTTCAGCTGGTCGCGGTCCAGGTAGCGCGCCACCTGGTCGGGGCGGCGGAACATGTCGGTGGGGCGGATGCACTCGTGCGCTTCCTGGGCGTTCTTCGCCTTGGTCTTGTACAGGCGCGGCGCCTCGGGCACGAAGTTCTTGCCGAAATCCTTGCCGATCAGGTCCCGGGCGGCGGCGATGGCCTCGGCGGCCATCTGCACGCCGTCGGTTCGCATATAGGTGATCAGACCCACGGTCTCGCCGCCGATGTCCACGCCCTCGTACAGGCGCTGGGCCAGCTGCATGGTCTGCTTGGCCGACATGTAGAGCTTGCGGCTGGCTTCCTGCTGCAGGGTCGAGGTGGTGAAGGGCGCATAGGGATTGCGCTTGGCCTTCTTGCGCTCGACCTTGGCGACGGCGAAGCGTTGGGCCTCGATCTTGGCGCGGGCGGCGTTGGCCGTGGCCTCGTCGGGCAGCGAGAACTTGTCCAGCTTCTGGCCGTCCAGATAGGTCAGGCCGGCGGTAATCAGCGCGCCCTTGCTGGTCAGGAAGTCGGCGCCGATGGTCCAATATTCCTGGCTCTTGAACCGCTCGATCTCGGTCTCGCGCTCGCAGATCAGGCGCAGCGCCACCGACTGGACGCGGCCCGCCGACTTGGCGCCGGGCAGCTTGCGCCACAGCACCGGGCTGAGGGTGAAGCCGACCAGATAGTCGAGCGCGCGGCGCGCCAGATAGGCGTCGACCAGATCCTGATGGATCTCGCGCGGGTTCTTCATGGCGTCAAGCACGGCAGTCTTGGTGATCTCGTTGAACACCACCCGCTTGACCTCGCGGCCCTTGAGGATGCCGCGCTCCTCCAGCACCCGCTTCACGTGCCAGGAAATGGCCTCGCCCTCGCGATCCGGGTCGGTTGCCAGGAACAGTTTGTCGGCGTTCTTGACCGCGCTGGCGATCTCCTTGATCTGCCGCTCGGATTTAGGGTCGGTTTCCCAATCCATGGCGAAGCCCTCGTCAGGCTTCACGCTGCCGTCCTTAGCGGGCAGGTCACGGATATGGCCATAGGAGGCGAGCACCTGGAAATCGGAGCCCAGGTACTTGTTAATAGTCTTGGCCTTAGCGGGAGACTCGACGACGACGACCTTCATCCGGACCCGATGGTGCGAGGGAAACGACGTGGAGGTCCGGCCCAGAGCCTATGCCAGCAGAGATACCTGATTGCCGGGATGACGCTCCAGGCGGCCGGCCAGCTCAAGCTCGAGCAGGACCATGGACACCACGGAAGCAGACAATTGGCATTCACGGATCAGCAAGTCAACCGTCACAGGAGTTGGCCCCAGGCTTTCCACCAGCGTGGCGCGGGCGCGGGTCAGCTCGGATTCCGTGGGCCCGGCGGCTTGAGCGGCGGTGAATTGGGCTCGCCGTCCCTCGGCCAGCGGGCGTCGGAACATGTCGTTCAGCACCGCCAGAATGTCGCCCGCGCCCTCGGTCAGCGTTGCGCCGTGGCGGATCAGATCATTCGGGCCGGCGGCGCGCGGGTCCATGGGATGGCCGGGTACGGCGAACACCTCGCGGCCCTGTTCTCCGGCCAGCCGCGCGGTGATCAGCGACCCCGACTTCAGGCTGGCCTCGACCACCGTCACCCCTGCCGAAAGGCCCGAAACGATGCGGTTGCGGCGGGGGAAGAAGCTGGCTTGCGGTTGGGTGCCCGGCGGCATCTCGGACAGAACCGCTCCCATGGCGACGATGTCGTTATAAAGCCGTTCGTTCTCCGGCGGATAAATCACGTCCACTCCGCCAGCCAGCACCGCCACGGTGCCGGTGGCCAAGGCGCCCTCATGCACGGCGGTGTCGATGCCGCGGGCCAGACCGGACGCCACCACATGGCCGGCGCGGCCCAGCTCGGCCGCCATGCGCCGCGACAGGTTGCGCCCATTGATGGAGGCGTTGCGGGCGCCGACCATGGCAATGATGGGCTTGCCCAGCAGAGAGACGTTGCCGCGCACATAGAGGATGGGCGGTGCGTCGTCGATGGCAGCCAGCATGCGCGGATAAGCCGCCTCGCACGAAGCCAGCGGCACTGCGCCGATGCGCGCCGCCTCCTCCAACTCGCGCTCGGCCACGGCCTTGGGGCAGACTACGATGGGTTTGGCCCGCCCGCCGCGCTTGGCAAGCTCGGGCAAGGCGGCCAGAGCCGCCGTGGCGGTGCCGAACCGCTCCAGCAGCTTGAGAAAGGTTCGTGGCCCGACATTCTCGCTGCGGATCAGCCGCAGCCAGTCGAGTCGCTCAGCGGGGGAAAGCGTGCGTGTTTGCTCGTCCATACCGCGAAGGTGCGGGATTGCATGCCGCGCGTCAACCCACGGCGGCGCGGCTTCCCCGCAACCCCTGCCGCGCCAATACCCGGTCGCACAAGGCCTTGGGGTCCCAAGACGAGCGCTGGCCCAATGCCTCGGCGATGGCCGGCCAGTTCTTCTGGAAGGCCTGCTGGCCCAGTTCGCGCAGATGCCTGAGGAAGTCCCAACTGGGGGCATCCTTGGAATAGATGCCCAGCTTTTCCATCTCGCCGTCACAATGAATGCGGTGCAGATTGATGCGGCGGTAACCGGCATCGGCCCGGATGTGGCCGGCATCGATCAGCCGGTTGATGGTCTCGATGGCATTGACCTCGTGGACCAGGCTGGCCGAAAAAGTGATCTCGTTCAGGCGGTCCATGATCTGACGGGCGGTGCGCGGGGTGCCCTCGCGGTGCAGGGGGTTCAAGGTGATCAGCACGATATCGTCGCATTTGGCGGCGCGCAGGCAGTCCACCAGCGGCGTCAGCGGCGGGTTGCCCATGTAGCCGCCGTCCCAATAGGTGCTGCCGTCGATGGTCACTGCCTGGAAGGCGCTTGGAATGCAGGTCGAGGCCTTGAGGGCGTCGGGCGACACCGCGCCGTCGACGAACAACTGGCGGCGGCATTCCTCCACATCGGTGGCGGCCACCATCAGCATGGGCACGGCCTGCTCGGGCACCGCCAGGATGGCCGGCAGTTCGGGAAATACCTCGCGCAGAACGGAGTTCAGATAATTGCCGATGCCCAGATCGGCGGGCGCCAAGCCGGTGGTGGCCATGTCGGCCCAGTGGGCGGCGGGGCTGTCGTCGATATTCCAATCGGGTGAGACGCCGATGGCGGCGACGAACGGGTTGCCGCCCCAAAAAGCCGCGCGCGCGACCGTTTCCCACAACCGCTCCAGCTTGCCGCAGGCGGCCGAGGCCATGCGTTTGGCCCTTGCCGCCGCCGGGCCGGGCAGCTCCGCGCCCTCGCGCATGCCGTAGCACAGGGCAGCCCCATTCAGCGCCCCCGCCGAGGCACCGCTGACGCCGACCAGCTCGACTTCGCCTTGCGCGACTTTGTCCAGGAGCCCTTCCAGCACACCCCAGGTGAAGGCGCCGTGGGCGCCACCGCCCTGAAGCGCGATACCGATCCGCTTGGCCATTGGTGCCCCTCCCGGGAGTTATATTTTTCAATAGCTTACGCCTGCCTATGGCGCCCAGCAAGCGCCCGGTGGACAAAGCCGCCGCGCCCTGTAATCTGTGGGCGAGGCGTGCACGCGCCACATGGCTGTTGGGGGGGCACGACATGAGCGATAGGGCGAGCGGCATTCCGGAACGGCGCACCTGGTCCAAGGGCACTGTGATCTTCCGCGAGGGGGACGCGGCGGCCGAGGCCTATCTGGTGCAACAAGGTAGTGTGCGCATCTTCAAGACGGTCAATGGCCGGCGCATCACCCTGGGCGTAGTCAAGCCGTTCCAGATCTTCGGCGAACTGGCGCTGTTCGACGACGGCGTGCGCATGGCCGCCGCCGATACCGGTGAGGATACCGTTGCGCTCGTGCTGTCCAAGATGACGATCCGCGACATGCTCGACGATGCGCCGGTGGGGCTGAACACGGTGATCCAGTCGCTGGTCGCCACCATGCGCTCCATGGGGGACGAGCTCGCCGCCGCCAAGGCGCGGGTCCTGGAGCTGGAAAAGGCCTGAGGCGCTGTGCGCTGATCGGCCCGACGCGGTTCGGTGGCGGTTGAGTCCGCGGCAAAGCCGCCGAGGGGCGAGGGCTTTAGGCGGTCCGCAGCACCGGGGGTGCCGCCGGCACTGGGGCCGGCGCACACATGGCGGGCGTGGGACTGCCCAGGGAACGGCTGGTCGCCTTGGACAATTGGGCCAGGCGCTCCAGCTCGCCGAATGGAATGTGGCCGGGGTCCTGATCCACCTTGCGGGCGATCTCCAGCAATTCGGCCACCGGACCGGTATGGACCTCGGTGGGGGTGCCTTTCATGCGCCGGATCATATCTTCCGCCGCGATCGACAGGCGCTGGGTATAGGGCACAAGGTGCTGCGGGTCGGTGGTCATGCCGTCGCGGATGGACGCGTGAATATGGGTGACCAGCCAGTCGATCTGCACCGCGTGGCGTTCAATCTTCATGCGGTTGAGCGTCACCGCCGTCTCGGTCACCGTACGAGCCAGCCGAGTGCCGTCGAGACCGGTCTCGGACTTGATCTTCAACGGGTTGGGCACCTCCAGCATGGGCGCCGAGTGGGTCTCGAAGGCGCGCGCCTTGGTGCGGCGGTCGGGGCCGGTGTAGTCGTGGGTGACCACGAATGGCTTACGGGCGCGCGCAAGCTTCTCGATGCGCATGATCAACTGATCGGGCGCCACCGGGGTCAGCAGCAGGTCGTCGGCCCCCGAATCGATGACGCGCTTGACGTAATCCGGATCGGCGCTGGCCAGCAGCGTGATGACCACTAGGAACGGGTTGCTACCCAGGCGCTGATTGCGCATTTCGCTGATCAGGAAGCCGGAATCGTTGTTTTCCAGCTCGGACGAGACGATCAGCAGGTCGATAGTATCTTGCTCGATAAGATCGTGTAGCTTTACGAAACTTGCGGTATCGGTGATCGTTCGAAAGCCGATTGAATACAAAGCCGCACGAAGGCCTGTGCGTACCATGGGACTGGGATCGGCGATAACCAATCGGACGTTTTCAAACGACTGGGACAATTTTAGGTCGAGCCGCTTTCTGTTTCGTCACAGGGTGTTCAAAACTTGTTCACACTTGCGGTCTCCGACCTAAGTATGAGCGGCGTCACTGTACTAATTCGCGGCGCCCAGGTCACCCAGTGAATTCGCATGGCCTTCGCGCGGCAGCCGCTTGCGGGGACGTAAGCCCCGCCATATAGTTCCGGCCATCATGACCGAGCCGCGCTTTCCGCACCGACATCTCCTTGGCATCCAGGGCCTGGGCCCCTTGGAGATCACCACCATTCTGGACCTGGCCGATGGCTACGTGGCCCAGAACCGCTCTCTCGACAAGCGCAAGAACCTGCTGAGCGGCCGCACGGTCGTGAACCTGTTCTTCGAGAATTCGACGCGCACCCGCACGTCGTTCGAGCTTGCCGGCAAGCGGCTGGGCGCCGACGTCATCAACATGCAGACCTCGGCCTCGTCGGTCGCCAAGGGCGAAACCCTGATCGACACCGCCATGACGCTGAACGCCATGCATCTGGATGTGCTGGTGGTGCGCCATCCGGATTCGGGCGCGGTCAAGCTGCTGAGTGAAAAGGTCAATTGCGCCGTCATCAACGGCGGTGACGGCAGCCACGAGCACCCGACCCAGGCGCTGCTCGACGCCTGCACCATCCGCCGCCGCAAGGGCCGCATCGAGGGCCTGACCGTGGCCATCTGCGGCGACGTGCTGCACTCGCGCGTGGCGCGCTCCAAAATCTACCTGCTGAATGCCATGGGCGCGCGCGTGCGCCTGATCGGCCCCAAGACGCTGATGCCGGCGGAAGTGGCGCGCATGGGCGTGGAGGTGTTCCACGACATGCGCAAGGGCCTGGAAGGCGTGGACGTGGTGATGATGCTGCGCATCCAGAACGAGCGCATGAAGGGCAATTTCATCCCGTCGATCCGCGAGTATTTCCACTTCTTCGGCCTCGACCGCGAGAAGCTGGCGCTCGCCAAGCCCGACGCCGTGATCATGCATCCTGGCCCCATGAACCGGGGCGTCGAGATTGATTCCGATGTGGCCGACGACGTCGAGCGTTCGCTGATCCGCGAGCAGGTGGAAATGGGCGTGGCCGTTCGCATGGCCTGTCTCGACCTGCTGACCCGCAACCTTCCTCATTCGGTCGCCGTCTGATGCCCCACCGCACTCCTGCCGGCCAGGTCGCCTATGTCAACGCGCGCCTGCTCGATCCCGCCACCGGCCTCGACGCCATCGGCACCTTGCTCACCAGCGGCGAGTTCATCACCGCCTTCGGCCAGGACGTGACCGCGCCGCCCGGTTACACCGTGGTGGATTGCCAGGGTCTGTGCCTGGCGCCGGGCCTCGTGGACATGCGCGTGCAACTGCGCGAGCCGGGCGAGGAGCACAAGGAAACCCTGAAATCCGCCGGCGAATCGGCGGTGGCCGGCGGCATCACCTCCATGGTGTGCCTGCCCAACACCGATCCGGTGATCGATGAGGTGGCGACGGTCGAATTCGTCGCCCGCCGCGCCCGCAAGATCGGCCTCGCCAAGGTCTATCCCTACGCTGCCGCCACCAAGAAGCTGGAGGGCCTGGAGCTCGCCGAGATGGGCTTCCTGATGGAGGCCGGCGCGCTGGCCTTCACCGACGGCACCAAGGCTATCAAGGACGCCGGCATCATGCGCCGGGCGCTGTCCTATGCCGCTACCTTCGGCGCAATGATCGTGCAGCACCCGGAGGAGCCGTCGCTGGCCTCGGGTGGCGCCATGAATGCCGGCGAGCTGGCCACCCGCATGGGCCTGTCGGGTGTGCCGCGCGTCGCCGAAGTCATCATGCTGGAGCGCGACATCCGTCTGGTCGAGATGACCGGCGGTCGCTACCACGCCGCCCATGTCAGCACCAAGGAAGGCGTCGAGGTCATCGCCAAGGCCAAGGCGCGCGGCCTGCCCATCACCTGCGACACCGCGCCGCCCTATTTCGCACTGAACGAATTGGCGGTGGGCGATTACCGCACCTTCGCCAAGCTGAGCCCGCCCTTGCGCACCGAGGCCGACCGCCAGGCCATCGTCCAGGCCATCAAGGATGGAACCATCGACGCCATCGGCTCGGACCATGCGCCGCAGGATTCCGATTCCAAGCGCCAGCCCTTCGCCCAGGCCGAATTCGGCGGCGTCGGCCTGGAGACCCTGCTGCCGGTGACGTTGGAACTCTTCCACAATGGTCACCTCGGCCTGCTCGACGCGCTCAAGCTGGTGACCTCGGCCCCCGCCGACCTGCTGGGGTTGAAGGCTGGCCGGCTCAAGGTGGGCGCCGCCGCCGACCTGATGCTGTTCGACCCGTCGCGCGCCTGGAAGGTCGATCCCTACCAGTTCCGCTCCAAGTCCAAGAACTCGCCGTTCGACGCTCGCCTGGTCCAGGGCATGGTCGTCCGCACCGTGGTGGATGGCCGCTCGGTGTTCGTGAAGTGATGAGTCTTTCGGGTTCGCCCTCAGGCGCCGGGCGCGGCCTCCGGCCGCTTGGCTCACGTTCGCATAAGCTTGCGGGCCCTCAATGGGCCAGTCCCTCGGCTTCGCCTCGCTCCGGTGCCCGATGATCGAACTTATCGTTAGTGCAGTCGCGGGTTACCTGCTCGGTTCGGTGCCGTTCGGCCTGGTGCTGACCAAGGCCGCCGGGCTGGGCGATATCCGCCAGATCGGCTCGGGCAATATCGGCGCCACCAACGTGCTGCGGACGGGCCGCAAGGGTCTGGCGCTCGCCACCTTGCTGCTGGACGGCGGCAAGGGGGCCATCGCGGTGGGCCTGGCCTGGGCTTTGGCCGGCCACGATGCCGCCCTGGTCGCCGGCTTCGCCGCCGTGCTGGGCCATAACTTCCCGATCTGGCTTGGGTTCAAGGGTGGCAAGGGCGTCGCCACCACGCTTGGCACGCTGATCGCCGCTGCCTGGCCGGTGGGCCTGGCCGCCATCGCCACCTGGCTGGTCACCGCCGCGCTGTTCCGCATCTCGTCGCTATCGGCGCTGGTGGCGCTGGCGCTGTCGCCGGTTTTCGCCTGGTTCCTGATGGGGCCCCAGACCGCCGCCATGGCCGCCGGCTTGGCCGTGCTCGGCTTCATCCGCCACAAGGCCAATATCGCCCGGCTGCTGAAGGGTGAGGAACCGAGGATCGGGAAGAAGAAGGGCTGAAGGTTCCGGTACTCTTCCGTATTACCTTCTCTTTGTCACTGGTCCTACCAGCCCACTCATCCTAAATACCCCCTACGGTCCAAGCTTATGGG
>JAEZFE010000403.1 GCA_023437865.1 Pseudomonadota bacterium
GCATCCGGGTGCTGGAGACGCTGGGCGAGATGGGGGTGGAATCCCACCTGATCATGAGCAAGGCGGCGGAAGTCACGCTGGCCCACGAATCCCGCATGAAGCTGGCCGAAGTGCGCGCGCTCGCCACCGCCTGGTACAAGCCCGAGGACATCGGCGCCGCCCCGGCCTCGGGCTCGTGGCGGCACCTGGGCATGATCGTCGCGCCCTGCTCCGTGCGGTCCATGAGCGAGATCGCCACCGGCGTGACCACGTCGCTGCTGACCCGCGCCGCCGACGTGGCGCTCAAGGAACGCCGCCGGCTGGTGCTGATGGCGCGCGAAACCCCGCTGCACACCGGCCACCTGCGCACCATGCTGCACTTGTCGGAGATGGGCGCGGTGGTGGCGCCGCCGGTACCCGCCTTCTACGCCAAGCCCGAAAGCCTGGACGACATGATTGCCCACACGGTGGGCCGCATGCTCGATCTTTTCGGGCTGGAAAGCGGGCTGGTCAAACGCTGGGGCGAATGAAAGGGAGGGGAGGATCAGCCCCTCCCCGCATCACGCTAGCGTGCGCAATCAGCTTCCGCCAACCGGGTCCAGCTGCCCGGTGGCTTGCCGTTGGCGACCTGGGTGACGTCGATGATGCGGACCCGGAAGATGCGGGCCTGGTGGGGCTTGACCACGCCGCACATGCCGGCGGCGAACTGGTTCCAGGCAATCTTGTCGGGTTTGACCATGACGTAGAGGTTGGCCTGGTTGTCGAGCTTGGCGTCGATGACGCGCGGCTGCATGCGGGCGGCGTCGAGGGCCGAGGCCTGGTCGGCCTGAGCCGGATTCCACAAAGCAGCCAGGGCGGCGGCCAGGATCAGTCGCTTCATCTTTAATCTCCTGCAGTCTCAGCCGGGCGCCGGATGAAAGCGCCCGCCGCTCAGCGGCCTGGGGCCGCCGGTGGTCTCGGGGAAGGTCAAGGGCAGGCCACGCACGCTGCGCACCGCCAGATAGGCAAAGGCCTGAGCTTCCAGCGCGTCGCCGTCCCACCCCACGCTCTCGACCGCCTCGACAGGAGTGTTGAACTCGGCGCGGAGCGCGGCCATGACCGCCGGATTGTGCCGCCCGCCGCCACAGACCAGCCAGCGCACCGCCGGCTTGGGGAAGTGAGCGCGGGCGAGGCCGGCAGCGCGGGCGGTGAAGGCGGTCAGTGTGGCGGCGCCATCCTCGGCACCCATGCCCTCCACCAGCACGCCGGCAAAATGACGAAAATCGTCGCGGTCCAGACTCTTGGGCGGGATGCGGGCAAAGAACGGGTGTTCGGCGAAGCGCGCCACCTTGCCGGCATCGGCGCAGCCGGCGCGGGCCAGGGCGCCGCCTTCGTCCACCGGACGGCCGATATGGTGCAGCGCCCAATCGTCGATCAGCGCATTGCCCGGCCCGGTATCGAAGGCCAGCAGCGAATCGTCGTCGCCGATCCAGGTGACGTTGCCGACCCCGCCCAGGTTCAGCACCGCCACCGGGCGGGCGATCCCGGCGGCAAGCGCGCGGTGGAACACGGGAACCAGCGGCGCCCCCTGCCCGCCCGCCGCCACGTCGGCGGTACGGAAATCGTTGACCACCGGGATGCCGGTCAGTTCCGCCAGCAATTTGCCGTCGCCGATCTGCCAGGTGTGACGTTCCTCGGGACGGTGCGAAATGGTGTGGCCGTGAAAGCCGATGACGTCGACCTCAGCCGCGTCGAGGCCGTTCTCGGCCAGCAGGCGCTTGACCACCTCGGCGTGGAAACGGGTGATATCGGCCTCGACCTCCGCCACCGGACCCACGCCACCCAGCACCAAGCGCAATCGCGCGCGGCGCCCATCGTCATAGGGCACGGTCAGCGCCGGCCCCAGGCGCTCGACAGCGATGCCATCGGTCACCACCAAAGCGGCGTCGACGCCATCCAGAGAAGTGCCGCTCATCAGCCCAAGGGCGAGCATGGTCATATCAGGAATGGCCCCGGCACGTTGTGAGGAAGCGGCGATTGTGCTAAACGAGCGGCCTTTCCGCAAGCAACTGAACGAAATGCCATGACCACCGTGCGTTCCGATTTCCTGCGCGTCGTCACCGAGCGTGGCTTCCTGCACCAGTGCACCGACCTGGAAGCCCTGGACAAGCGCCTGAGCGAAGGCCCGGCGGCGGCCTATATCGGCTTTGACTGCACCGCCGAGTCGCTGCACGTGGGCGGCCTGATGCAGATCATGCTGCTGCGCTGGTGGCAGAAGACCGGCAACAAGCCCATCGTTCTCATGGGCGGCGGCACCACCCGCATCGGCGATCCGACCGGCAAGGACGAAGCGCGCAAGGTGCTGACCGATGACGTCATCGGGCGCAACATGGCCGGCATCAAGACGGTGTTTTCCAAGTATCTGAGCTTCGGCGAGTCCGCGTCCGACGCGGTGATGGTCAACAATGCCGACTGGCTGGACCAGCTCAATTACATCGCGTTCCTGCGGGATTACGGCAAGCACTTCACCATCAACCGCATGCTGACCTTCGATTCGGTCAAGCTGCGGCTGGAGCGCGAGCAGCCGCTGACCTTCCTCGAATTCAACTACATGATCCTGCAGGCCTACGATTTCGCCGAGCTGTGGGTGCGCAACAAGTGCATCCTGCAGATGGGCGGCTCGGACCAGGGG
>JAEZFE010000415.1 GCA_023437865.1 Pseudomonadota bacterium
CGTGGCGGAGGTCGTGGAAATTAAGGTGCTCCAAATTGGCGCGCGTCCGTGCCCGTTCAAACGCTTGCTTCAGGCCTTCGGCCGTCGTGCCCAACACGCGACTGTCATCACTTCGCTCGCCTGACCCAAGCTCCCACAGCAGTTCATAGGCGCGCGGGGAAAGGGGGACCTCGCGCCCCTGCTGGCGATCTCGCCGTGTGCTGTCGGTCTTGCTCTCACGGACATGCGCCCTGAGCTGGTCAAAGTCGATGTCCGTCCACCTCAGGCTCAACAACTCCGACCTGCGCATAGCCGTTTCCACGGCCAAAATGACCGCCGGCCTCAGCCACGGGTTCCGGCTTGTCTGGATGGCCGTAAGCAAGCGGTCCTCATCGCCCGGGTGAAGGCGCACGTCCCTCGCGTCGTTTACCTGCGGCCGGCGCACATCGGATATAGGGTTCTCCACCATCCCGTAGGCCTTGCGCACGGCTTCAATGACGCTGTGGAGGAGGCCGAGCTCGCGCTTCACTGTGCCTGGCGATACCTCATCCAGGCGCCGCTGCATGAAATCCTCGAAATGGCGCGTCTGAAGGTTGGCAAGGGAATAGGCGCACAGGGAGGGCTCCTCACGGATGAACCGCTTGAGCCGGAGAATTTCCGCGTCGCCGCCCTTGTGCGTGGGCGCTACGCGCTGGATGTAGTCCTCTACGATCTGGCCGAAGGAGGTGCGCTCGGCTTTCGTGCGGTCCACGTGGACGCCGCGAATCATCTCTGCTTCAATGACCTTGCCCCAATCCTCAGCCGCCTTGCGGCTCTCGAACGTCCTGGATTGGACGGGGAAACCTCGGCGCCGGATTTTGGCCTGCCAGCCGATGATTTCGCCCTTGTCATTTTTCCGAGGAACAATCGTCGCCATCGTGGCTGTCTCCGGGGACACTTTTCAGTGTCACTGTCCCGGATTTGTCCCTGAAAATCACCGCCTTTTTGCCCGGGGATGCTGGCGCAAGGCGCGGAATTCAACGTTTCTGCGGGGAAGAGATTGGCGCAACCGGTAGGATTCGAACCTACGACCCCTGCCTTCGGAGGGCAGTGCTCTATCCAGCTGAGCTACGGCTGCGCGGGTCTCGACGTATGCGAGAGCCGAGGTTTATAACGCGGTTTGAGGTGGATGGCAAAGGGGATGTGGAGGGAAGGGGTAAGAGCTTGGGAGTGGGGCGATGGGAGCGTGTGTGGCGGGTGTGTGCCGGCGATGCTAGCGCCATTGATATGGCCTCGTGCCGATCCGATATCCGAAGGCCTTAACCACTCCCCGGACCGGGGCGAAAAGGAGGGTATGGATGGCGACAACGCTTACGACGAAAGCGCAGCGTGCTGAAGCGCGCAGGAAGGCCGCCTCGAACGCTGGCGCCGCGAAACATGCCGAGCCCGGAGACGATGCGATCGCCCTGCTGACTGCGGATCACTCCCAGGTCGCGCAATGGTTCGACAAATATGAGGATTCCGCCAGCGACGAGGAAAAGGCTGCTCTTGCCGCCCAGATTTGCCTGGCGCTGACCGTTCACACCCAAATCGAGGAAGAGTTGTTTTATCCGGCATCCCGCGAAGCGACGAAGGATGAGGACATGATTGACGAGGCTGTGGTCGAACATGCCACCGCCAAGAGCCTGATTGCGCAGATCCAATCCATGAAGGTGGGCGACGATATGTATGATGCCAAGGTGAAAGTCCTTGGAGAATACATTAAGCATCACGTGAAGGAAGAAGAGGAGGAGATCTTTCCCGAAGTTCAATCCAGCAAGTTGGATCTTCGGGAGGTTGGCGCCAAACTTGCCGCACGGAAGACGGAGTTAATGAAGGAGCTATCACCGAAGCAGAAGCACTAATGGCCGCCGGCCCACTGAACCAGGCCCTGGCTTTTGCTTTCAAATCACATATGCGGGACTGAAGCGGCGCATTTGCGTTGCGCTGCTTAATGAGTACCGCAGGACTTGCCGCCTGAACGCATGCAATGTTTGCTTGCTGACCAACCACCTATCGCGTGGGCGCGGTAGGTGGTTTTGCGCGAAGCCAAAATCGAGCTGCAAAGGCTTTGCATCGTTGCCCACCTCAGCCTCCTCCGCTGTGTGGATCCAGCCTCACCGGTGATGCCCAAGGGCTTTTCAGTCAGTTCCATGTACCTCTGTGCTACTACGCGCACCTGCTCGATCAGTGGAGCAAACTGGCCTAGCGGGACAATTGGCGTGATGGGGCGCGTGTGTAAACACTGACTGACGGCTCTTCCAGGTCAGGCATTGACGGGCTTCCATCAGCCCGCTTCGCTTCCACCTCCTTCGAGGCCTCTTCAATCGCCAAGAAGCGCTTTGCTGTCGAAGGGTGAGTGGTGCCCTCAAGGTGGATGCTAGTTGGGTCTGCTGCGCCCCATGCGGCGCCAGAGGTCAGCTGCGCCGGCCACCTGATCCCCCGCGCGCTGTGTAATAGACACTCACATAGTCAGCTTCGCCTTCAAACTCTTGTGTAATGCCCCTCGGCCCGCAGCGGCTCCTGCGTCAGTGAAGGCATTGGGGGAGTTCAGCAGCGCTCCAACGATTGCACCAGCCTGAGCGCCCATAAACTCGTTTCCAACGTTCCTTACCGATGTGACCCACCGTGTTGTGGGCCAAGCAGCGGAAGCCCTCACGGCCTTCGCCGCTCATTAATCGATCAAGAAACCGCGCTAATTATCCCTGGCGTGCGCGCCTGCGCGGATATACACGTAACGAATGAGCAAGAACGGCATTGCCCTGGTGACCAAGCGGTTCCGCGATCCGGCGGTCGAGGAGGAATTTCGCGGTTCTCAGGTCGCCAAGCTGAAGCATGCCGGGCCGGCCAGTCTGGTAGTGTTCATGTTCGCCAACGCCCTGTTTCTGCCGTTGGATTGGTCGTTGCCGGCTGACACGCGCACTATCGTGCTGACCTGCCGCGCCATCATCATGGCAACCTCGGCGGTTCTGTGGCCGCTGTTCCGACACGGCGAGGACTGGCACGCGCTGGAGCGCCTGTTGGGCGTGGCGGCGGTGACGTTCTATACATGCCTGCTCGCGATCATCTACACCTATCCGGCCAGCGACTCCCTGGCCACGGTGGTATCGCTGCTGGTCGTGCTGGCCTGCGCATTGGGCTGGCAGGGGCGCTACAGCGCTGGCTTGGCGGGCACCTTCGTGCTGGCGTTGGCCTGCGTCGGCATCATCATGCGGCCCAAGGGGGATGGCCTGGACATGCCGCCTCTGGACGAGGGAATCGCGGCGGCCTGCATCCTCGTCACCGCCGCGGTGGGGCTTATGCAGGCCGGACGCCAGCAATACTCCATGCGGCACGATTTTTTGATGTTGCGCCGAGAGCGCGCCCTGGCTGCCGAGTTAGAGGTGAAACGGCGCGAGGCCGAGGCGGCGGCCAAGGCCAAGTCGGATTTTCTGGCAGTCATGAGTCACGAAATCCGCACGCCCATGAACGGAGTTCTGGGGCTCGCGCTGCTGGTGCTCGACACGCCCTTGACGCCGGACCAGCGCGAGAAGCTCGAAACCATGCATTATTCGGCCGAGGCGCTGCTCGGGATCCTCGACGACATTCTGGACTTCTCGAAGCTGGAGGCCGGGCGGCTGGAGTTCGAGCACATCCCCTTCGACCTGCGCCGGACCATCGAGGCCGCGCTTCACCTCATGGATTCGCGAGCCAGTCAGAAGAGGTTGTCGCTACGTGCCGAGATGGCCGCGGATCTCCCCCAGGCAGTGTCGGGTGATCCTGTGCGGCTGCGCCAGGTGCTGCTGAACCTGCTGGGCAATGCGGTCAAGTTCACCGAAACGGGCGGCGTCACCCTGCGCGTGCGGCGCGAGGAGGCCCCCGAGGGCAGGGCCAGCATATTGTTCGAGGTCGAGGATACCGGTATTGGCATGGACGAGGAGGCGCGCAGTCGCCTGTTTCAGTCGTTCACCCAGGCCGATTCCTCTATCTCTCGGCGCTACGGGGGCTCGGGGCTCGGGCTGGCGATCTGCCGCAAGTTGGTGGAAGGCCAGGGCGGTAACATCGGTGCCCACAGCGCGCCGGGCCAGGGCTCGACCTTTTGGTTCCGCCTTGAGTTTGACTTGGCCGAGACAGTGCCAGCGCGCCACCGCAGCGACCTGTCGGCGGCACCGCTGCCGCCCCTGGATGTGCTGCTGGCCGAGGACAATCCGGTCAACCAGAAGGTCGCCATGGGCTTCCTGTCGCGTGGGGGCCACCGCGTCACCATCGCCCCGGACGGGGCTCAGGCGGTGGAACTGGCAGCCACGCGTCACTTCGACGTGGTGCTGATGGATATGCAGATGCCGAACATGGACGGGCTGGAGGCGACACGGGCCATTCGCGCCCTGCCCGATCCGGTGGGACGGGTGCCCATCGTGGCGCTGACCGCCAACGCCATGCGCGGTGACGAGGAACGCTGCCGGGCGGCCGGCATGGATGCACATGTGGCCAAGCCCATTGATCCGGCGAAATTGTTTTCCGCCATGGCCTCGGTGCTGAATGCGGCCGGCGAGCAGGCCACAGACCAGCCCGAGGTCGAACTGCCGCCGGTGGATCCCTCGGCTCTGGCCACCCTGGCCCAGTATCTGGGCGAGGAGGCGGTGGTCGAGTTGGTGGGATTGTTCCTGAAGAATGGCGCCGAGGCGTGCGGCCGGCTGTCGGCGGTGGAGGGCGACCTGGAGGTGGCGCGGGCCGCCGCCCATGACCTCAAGGGCATGTCGGGCTATCTGGGCTGTCGGGCGCTGGCTGAATTGGCGGCTGCCATTGAGGAGGCGGCGCGGGATTGCCGCCCCGACGAGGTGGCCCGGCTGGTTGCCAAACTGCCCAACGAATGGGCGATCGCGCGCTCCGGTGTGGCTGGGCGGGTGCCCATGCCGGCCTGAGCCGGCCCAATTCCCGTGGGGGAGGGGGGCGGTTCTCCATGCAGGACAGGCTGTCAGCCGCTCTGCAATTCTTCTAAATTAGGCGGAACTGCCGTGTTCGATTCGGCTGTCCGGCGTCCTCAGGGAAAGGATACGCTAAAGCTTGTCCACTTGGCGCAGGCCAGGGAATCTCCATGCCCAGATGCCGGCCACCGCCAGGGTGCCCAGGCCGCCGATGATGACAGCCGGCACTACGCCGAACCAGGCGGCGGTCAGCCCTGATTCGAACTCGCCCAGTTCGTTACTGGCGCCGATGAATACCCAATTGACCGCGCTGACCCGGCCGCGCATGGCATCGGGGGTACGGATCTGCACCAGGGTCTGGCGCACCACCACGCTGATCATGTCGGCGGCGCCTAGAACGACCAGGGCGGCGAGGCTCAGCCAAAAGCTGGTGGACAGGCCGAACACGATGGTCGCCAGCCCGAACACGGCCACGGCGGCGAACAGCTTGTGTCCGGCGCGATGGGTCAGCGGGTAATGGGCCAGCGCCAGGGCCATGGC
>JAEZFE010000449.1 GCA_023437865.1 Pseudomonadota bacterium
GCGAGGGCGAAATCGCCATCGCCAAGCGCATCGAGGCCGGCCGCGAGATGATGATCGGCGGCATCTGCGAAAGCCCGCTGACCATCCGCGCCGTCGTCGAATGGCACGATGCGCTGCAGAACGGCAAGATGCTGCTGCGCGACATCATCGACCTCGACGCCACCTACGGCTCGGGCCCGGGCGGCGATCTGTCCGAGGAAGAGCTGGAGCGCGGCCCCGACGAGGCGCCCGCCGCCGGCGAGGCCAAGGAGGGCGAGGAAGGCGAAGAGCGCGAGGCCCCCGAAGGTGGTGAGGGCGAGGAAGGCGAGACCGAGGGCGAAGGCGAGGATCAATCGATCTCGCTGGCCGCCATGGAAGCTCAGCTGATGCCGCAGGTGCTCGAAACCTTCGAGGCCATCGCCGCAACCCATCAGAAGCTGGAGAAGGTCCAGAAGGAACGCCTCGCCATCCTGTCCAAGGGCGACGCGGTCACTCCGGCGGCCGAGAAGAAGTACGAGAAGCTCAAGGGCGAGATGGTCCGTCTGATGGACGGTGTGCATCTCAACAACGCCCGCATCGAGCAGCTGGTCGAGCAGATGAACGGCCTCAACAAGCGTCTGATGATGCTTGAGGGCCGCCTGCTGCGCCTGGCCGAATCGTCGCGCGTCAAGCGCCAGGACTTCCTTGATTCCTATTTCGGCAACGAGCTCGACCCCAAGTGGCTCGAAGTGGTCGGCGTCAAGACCAAGCAGTGGAAGGACTTCGCCGAGAAGCACGGCCGCGAGGTCAACGACATCCGCGGCAAGATCGGCGACGTGTCGGGCGAGGCCGGCCTGCCGATCTCCGAGTTCCGCCGCATTGTCCAGACCGTGCAGAGGGGCGAGCGCGAGGCCAGCAAGGCCAAGAAGGAGATGATCGAGGCCAACCTGCGCCTGGTGATCTCCATTGCCAAGAAGTACACCAACCGCGGCCTGCAGTTCCTGGACCTGATTCAGGAAGGCAATATCGGCCTGATGAAGGCGGTCGATAAGTTTGAATATCGCCGCGGCTACAAGTTCTCGACCTATGCCACATGGTGGATCCGGCAGTCGATCACCCGCTCGATCGCCGACCAGGCCCGCACCATCCGCATCCCGGAGCACATGATCGAGACCATCAACAAGCTGGTCCGCACCTCGCGCCAGATGCTGCACGAGATCGGCCGCGAGCCGACCCCGGAGGAACTGGCCGAGAAGCTCAGCATGCCGCTGGAGAAGGTGCGCAAGGTCCTCAAGATCGCCAAGGAGCCGATCTCGCTGGAGACGCCCATCGGCGACGAGGAAGACAGCCATCTCGGCGACTTCATCGAGGACAAGAACGCGGTGCTGCCGCTGGATGCCGCCATCCAGGCCAATCTGCGCGAGACCACCACCCGGGTTCTCGCCAGCCTGACCCCGCGCGAGGAGCGCGTGCTGCGCATGCGGTTCGGCATCGGCATGAACACCGACCACACCCTGGAAGAGGTCGGCCAGCAATTCAGCGTCACTCGCGAGCGCATCCGCCAGATCGAGGCCAAGGCGCTGCGCAAGCTCAAGCACCCGTCCCGCTCGCGTAAGCTGCGCAGCTTCCTCGACACGTAGGACGGATTGCGGTAATGAAGAGCCCCCTCGGCATGCGCCGCAGGGGGCTTTTTCATGCGGAGGCTACGCCCCCGCATGTCCGGTGGGGCCTGTAGCTCAATGGTTAGAGCCGGCCGCTCATAACGGTCTGGTTGCAGGTTCGAGTCCTGCCGGGCCCACCAATATTTTCAATGGGT
This sequence comes from Pseudomonadota bacterium, assembly GCA_023437865.1. Lineage (GTDB taxonomy): Bacteria > Pseudomonadota > Alphaproteobacteria > Rhodospirillales > Magnetospirillaceae > Magnetospirillum. The sequence goes on from JAEZFE010000449.1 coordinate 1,775, forward strand.
TATGTCTGAGCTGCCATGTCGGTTCCAGCTTTACACCGGATTTCGTGCCTTTAAGCCGGACAGCCGCAGCCATAGGTTGGACGAATTGGCCTCTCCCGTGGCCGGAAACGCCTGGAATCACAGCCAGCTGGCAGTGATCAGCCGGTTCTGGTCAAGTTATTCGGCATGGTAAGCGCCGCCCCGCGCATTCTCTGATCCGTCCAGAGTACAGGCATCAACCTCCGTAGAGGCCGACAGCCCACGTGGCGAGGCCGCGGATGCCCTCCCCAGATCGCCCTACAGGGCTGCGATATTGGGGTATCGAGTGGCTCCTCCGAGGCAGGCGATGCACAGCGACACCCTTTGGCCTGGGCGCCCCGCCCCGCTCCCTGGCGAGGCGTTCTCATCCTGGTTCGCGCGAACGGCAGCCGCCAATGGTCTGTCACCGGTGGCACCCTGGCGCGCTGGGCCGGGAAAATCTTCGATATCGATGATGGGCTTGGCAAATTGCCATGGCTGCCTGTGGCTGGCGGAGACGATGGCCAACGGTCGTTTGGACAACAGGTCTGCCCAGCTTGCCTGCGTGAAGACGCCCAGCCTTACCTGCGCGCAAGCTGGCGCGTGGCGTTCGTTACCACCTGCGACCGCCATCGCCAGCAGCTGATAGACCGTTGCCCGGAATGCGGCGAGGCAATCCAAGTCCTTCGCGCAGGCCTCAACGGCGCCGTCCGCCGCTGGAAATGCCAGGCCGACCTCGGGCAGTGTCGTACCGACGCTGCCTACGATGACGCGGATAAAATGCGATGCAGCTTCGGTTGCGCGGCATTTCCAGGGCGAGTCGTAGCCCTCGCCGTCGTCGCACCCGCCTGAGGCGGAGCCGGCAAATTACCGAAATAGCCCTCCGGTGTTGATGGGATTGCGATAGGGGGAGGCCACGCCGCTAAACCTCTGGTTGATCGCCTCTTCAGTCGGCCCGCTGCACGGTGCCGCACAAGGCCACGCCGTTCCGCATGGAATCAGGTCCGTTGGAGGCCACCGGCTTGATGTGGGCCGCCTGCACCTCGGCCCGGCCACCGCCATTGATGATGGCAATGTCAGTTGAGATTGTTGAAAGCGACCCCACCCTAGATATGGGGTCGCCTTCCGCCGGGGCCGCCGTTCCCACCTAGCCGGCCAATGGCAGGCCCGGTCGTCTGCGGCACACGGGGGGCCTACTGACGGGACCTCTGCCACGCCATGTCCTTGGCGTTTGGGGCAGCCTCCGTGGCTTTTTTGGCCGCATCGCGGGCTGCCGCCTCGGCGCGGACCCTCTCGACCTGCTGCTGGATAGCCTGCGTGGTGGCGCTGACGCCCTGCCGCGCGGCTTCCTGCATGACCGCCTGAGTGGCCGGCACCTGGGCTTGGGCGAAGCCGGGGAGAAGGAGAGCGAAAGCCAGCGGGAGGATAGCGGTGCGGGTCATGGTTTGGTTCCCTGCTGTTCATGGATGCATGACACGGGCGACCTCGTGGCGTTGCATCAGGGCGGGCCAATTGTCCGCCCAGCAACAGACATGGGAATAGCTGGCCATTTCCACCACACTGACCGGAGCACCGGCCCCCAGCTTGGCCACATAGGAGGCAACGACGTCCGGGGTGACCACCTCGTCCTTGCCGCCCACCAGATGAACCTGGGGCGTAGCGCGGAGCCGGCTGGCGAAATCCGCCGGATCCAGCGACCCGGAGAGGGGCGACAGGCGGTCGCGCGCGACCCAGTACTTGACATCGAGATTGGCGGCAAGCGTCACAATCCCCGCCACGTCATCGCGCCGGACGGCCAGCAGCGCCGCCAATGCGCCGCCGCCGGAATAGCCGACCAGGACTACCCGACGTGCGCCACTGCGGCTTTTCAGGGCGTCCACGGCGGCGTCCATGCTCTGAACGACCTCGGGCGCATAGCGGTGGCTGGTCCAGATGGCGGGGTCGCAGTTCCGGCCCCGGCCGTTGGGCAGGCTGTACTGGCAAGGCCGGGCGACATAGGCCGCCGTCCCCGCCTTGTGCCCGAGGGCCAGCCGCAGGGCGACAGGGTCGTGCGGCGTGGGATCGGGTGAAACGCGGCCGGTTGCCAAGAACGCCATGCCGTCGCCTTCCAAGTAGACCGTCAGGACATCGGAGGCCCGGTTCGGCGATTGCGCGGTGGCGAGCACGAAACCGCCGCTGTCGCGCAGCTCGTACTGCCAACCCGCATCCGAGGCGAGGCGAGCGGCCTTGTTGCGAGCCGGAACCATATCGGCGCCGCTGCACGCGGGCAGCAGCGCGGTCAGCGCCAGAACCAGAATGAGAGCACGCGTCCTCATGGTGCCGCCCTCAGCGCCGCCTTGATGCTGGGATCCACCGTCATATGTCGCTCCAATCCTTGTGAGAGAGCCTGCCGCATGATGGCGACGCCGTTCTGCTGCTCGCCCCCATCGGGCGCGTCCAGCAGCACCAGGCCGGAGAACCAACGCCCTACCGGGGTTTCACGGCTCTCGGCGGGCATCGCCGCCAACATTTCACGGATGGCGTCGCTGCCCCCGGTCAGGAACAGCCAGTTGAGGTAAGGCGCCAGCATATCCGTGCGCAGCGGCGCCCGGCGCGCCAGTTGCACGGAGGTTTCACGCCAATCGGCGGCATGGAACGCCGCTGCGGCCTTTGGCACGTAGGCGAACATCAGTTGACTGTTCATCAGGACCATCGCCAGGGAGGGCGAACATGCACGGCTGCAACGCGCGGATGCCTCCGCCACCACCGTGCCGAGGCGCGCCACCCGCGTCGCCGGCCAGTCGCGGCGCTTCAGGTCCCGCAGGGCTTCGCCGATAACAACCGCCAGCGCCAACTGCGATTGGCGGGGATCGCGCGGCACCACGATGTCACACAGCGCGCCGTCCTGTTTCAGGCAGGCCTTAAGGTCGTCCATGGCCAGGGAGAAATGGGCCTGCCAGAACGACAGCCCGAGCAGGACGCCCCCCAGGCCAGCAGCCGGCAGAGCCAGCGAAAGGCGCGGCAACGGTGCCCGCCGGCCACCCGCGCGCGGCCACAGGGGCGGACCACCTCTGCGCCGGGCAGTGGCGGCAACGGCGAGAGCCAGAGGCACCATGGTTTCGGGAAGCTGGAACCACATGGAATCCAGCAACACCAGAGCCAATGCCAGGGCAAGGGCCACCGGCCGGAGGGCCGGGCGTGCGCCCACGACGGCGGCGACCGGCAGCGCCGCCAGCAGCACGGCCCCGGGCAGGCCGGCGGCGAACAGCGCCTCGGCCAATGCATGATGGCTGTGGAACTCGTCGCGCGCATAGTCAACCCAGTCGGGCTGGGTCAGACTGATCCCGGTCAACGGCAATTGGGCGAGAAGGGTGGATTGATAATGCCCCCATCCATGGC
>JAEZFE010000471.1 GCA_023437865.1 Pseudomonadota bacterium
CCTCGGGATCAGCCGCCTTGCGCTGCTTGGCCGAGGCCTGGAGCAGGAGTTCGTTGGGGGATTGCGCGGTCATGGGGAGCCGGTCCCCGATTTTTTATGGGGAGCACAGATGAACACAGATGAACACCGATGAACGCAGATGGCGTCTGTCATAGCGACACCCGCTTGTAGTCGATATGTGGACGCCCAAAGTTGATTAGCAGGGCGGTCTTGAGGCCGCTGGCCCGCAAATAGTTTAGGCACTGGGCCACATGAGCCGCGCCAAGCTGCGCCTCGATTGCCTTCAGCTCGACAATGATGCGGCCTTCGATAATCAGATCCGCGATATAGGTCCCCATCTCTCGGCCTTTATACATCACCCGAAACGGAGCTTCGCGCAGGACCGTCAGTCCGGCCAGTTCAAGTTCGTACGCCAACGCGCGCTGATAGACGCCTTCGAGAAAGCCATGCCCGATGGTGCCGGCGACTTCAAAGGCAGCGCGGAGGATTTCTGCCGTCAATGGGTCCTTCTGACGAGACGCATCTGTGTTCATCTGTGTCTATCTGCGTTCATCGGTGTTCCCCAATAACGATCGCCCGTCATCCTCACTCCTCCCCATCCTCGCCCTGGGTCGCCCATTCCCTCAGGCGGGCCAGGTGGAGATAGTCGCTGTATTTGGGCGCGCGGTCCGGGTGGGGGCGGGCTTCGTAGGGGGTGCGTTCGTCGTCGAAGGTGGCGACCAGCGCGGTCAGGCCTTCCAGGGCGTCGTCGGTCAGGGTCTTGGTGTCGTCGCCGGCGGATTTCTCCTCGCCGCCGTCCTGGCCGCCCTTCAGGCGCCAGTACAGCATGCGGCTGACTTCGGCGGGCGGGATGGGATCGAAGCCGCCGAAGCGGGCGATGGCAGCTTCCAACGGCAGCTGGGGGGCATAGCCGGCGGCCACTTCGCGGGCGCTGGGCGGCATGCCGGTCTTGTAGTCGATCAGCGCCAGCGTGCCGTCGGCCATCACGTCGATGCGGTCGGCGCGGGCATGCAGGAGGAACGGGCCGGCGGGGCCATCGACCTCCAGGCCGCCCTTGATCTCGCAGAAGGTGCGGGCGACTTCGGCCCGCCGGCTGCACTCGTGGGCGACCAGCCAGCGCGCCACCGACAGGAAGCGTGGCCACCAGAATGCCCACAGGCCGGGGCGGGCCAGCGCCTCCTGGAATACGTCCCGGCCGATGGCGATCAGCCGCGCCTCGGCATCGGGCGGCAGCTCGCCGGGGTTCTCCATGACCCATTGCTCGATGGCCTTGTGCACCAGGCTGCCGTAATCGGCGGCGCTGGCGTCGGCATCAATGGGGTCAAGCGCGCGCAGGCCCAGCACGTGCTTGGCATAGACCGCATAGGGGTCGCGCATCCAGGTCTCGATCTCGGTCACCGACAGGCGGCGCGGGCGGGCCGCCACCGGCGGGCGCGGCGCGGGCGGGCCAATGCGCTCGGCCTGGCCGGGGCGGTCGATCTGGGCGTGCCAGTCCAGGAACTGGCCGGCATCCTCCGTGAAGGTCAGGCCGGCGGCCTCCATCACCGCGTCCAGCCGCATCAGCCAGCGCGACGGTACGGTGGGGGTGCCATCGACGCGGATTGCGCGGGTCAGCACCACGCGCGGCGCGGCGAAGGCCTGGGCGAAGTCGTGGGCCGACAGGCCGATGCGGCGCTCGGGGGCGGGCAGGCCGAAGGCCTGGCGCATGGGCCGGCTCATCCATGGATCGGCCTGCGCCTCGCCCGGCCAGGTGCCCTCGTTCAGGCCGCCCAGCACGATCACGTCGGCATGCTGAAGGCGCGCCTCCATGGGGCCCCAAAGGAACAGGCGGGGATGGCTGCCCCACGGCTTGCGCACCACTTGGCCTGCCAGCAACTCGTCGAACAGGGCGGGGTAGTGGCGGGGCGGAATGGCGGGAAACAGGTCCCTGATGCCGTTGGCGGCGGCGCCCAGATCGCCCGCCCATTGCGCCAGCGCGATACCGGCCTCGCCCTTCCACAGACGGGCGGCGCCGGGGGTCTGGCCGTCGCCCGCCAGCGTCTCGGCGCATTCCATGTGGGCGCGGATCAGCTCGGCCAGAGTGGCGGTGGGGGCGCCCATGACATGGGCGAAGGGGGCAGTAATGGCGTCCAGCCCGTCGAGCCAGCGGACCAGCCGGGGATCACGCGCGGCGGCCCTCAGGCCGGCGACGCCGGGGCCGGGGCGGGGGCCACGCAGCACGTCGCGCTCCAGCCGGCGCACCATGGCGCGGAAGCTCGCCGTATCCTCGCCTCCCGCCGCCAGCGGATGCTTGAGGCAGGCTAAGGTGGCGTGGGGGGCGAAACCATCGGCGACCATTTCCGCCACCAGCCGCAAGAAGGTGCCGGGCCCGCTGGTGGACAGCGGCTGACCGGCGGAATCGTCGATGTCCAGGTCCCAGCGCTTCAGCTCGGCGGCGACCCGGCGGGCCAGATTGCGGTCGGGCGTGACTAAAGCGGCGGTCTGGCCGTCCACCTCCAGGGCCTGGCGCAGGATCAGGGCGATGGCGCCGGCTTCCTCGCGGGTGCCCGGTGCGTCCAGGCGCGACACGTTGTCCAGCGTCGCCGCAGGGAATTCGCCCAGATCGCGCCATGCCTCGCAGGTCGCGGCAGGGCGCAGGGCCTCGGCCAGCAAGATGGAGCGGGCGGCGCGCGGATCGGGCTGGGCCAGCAGCGGGCGGACGGCGCGGCGGCTCACGCCCAGGCGGTCCAGCAGCTTTTTCATCCCCATCTGCGGGTGGCTGTCATCCAGCTGTGCCCAGGCCGCATCCTCCAGATGGGTGTCGAGGCCGGGCAGGATGATGCGGCCCTGGGGCAGCCCGGCCACCACCGCCCGCAGATCGGCGGTGGCCGGGCGCGAGCCGGTGGAGCCGGCGGCGATCACCGGCGTGTCCGGCGGATCGGCGCGCCAACGCTCGGCCTCGGCGTCCAGCACCCGGTTGATGCGCTCCTGCGGGTCCAGGCGGCCCCCCAGCAGCGCCGGCCAGTGCTCGGTGACGATTTTCAGGAATTCCAGGGTCACCTGCCAATGGGCGGCATAGTCCTCGGGGACCAGCTGGGCCAGCTTGGCAAAATCCACCCGCTCGATCTGCACGGCGTCGAGGAGCGTGGCCAGCTCGCCGGCCAGCCGCGCCGCCTGGTCAGGCGAGGGGGCGCGGCCGCCGCGCCCGCCGCCCATGGCCATGACCAGCCGGGTCAGCAGCAGGGCCCGCTCTACCGGCATGATGGCGGGCGGGATGTCCAGCGGGCCGTCGGCGAACAGCTCGATCTCGCCCTCGTCCACTGCGTCGATGGGGCGCATGCGCGGCAGCAGCAAGGGCTTGCCGCCCGAACGGCGCAGGAAGGCCTCTTTCAGCGAGCGGCAGGCGCGGCGGTTGGGCAGCAGCACCACCATCTCGGCCAGCTTCAGCGGGTCGTCCCCGGATTCAGCCAGCAGATGGATGGCCAGGCTGTCGACGAAGGGCAGTCCCGGCGGGATGGAGAAGATGTTTGATCCCGCCGGCGGCATGCTCATGCTTCGTCCGTTGTCAGGGCCGCTTCCACCTCGGGAAGGGCTTCCGGGGTGCCCACGTGGTACCAGCGGCCATCATGGACGATGCCGAACAGGCGGCCCTGGTCCAGCGCGCGGTCGTACAGAACGTTCAGCGAGAATTTGCCTGACGGGGCATCGCGGAACAAGCGCGGCGACAGGATCTGCACGCCCGAGAACAGCAGGGGGGCGACCTCGCGGTCCCTGCGCCGGCGCGGCATTCCGGCGGGATCGAGGAAGAAGTCGCCCGCCCCCTCATAGCCCATGGCGGTGGCGGTGGGCTGCATCAGCAGCAGCGCGTCCATACGGGAATCGTCCCAGAACTCGGCCAGCCGCTTCAAGGCCGGCGTGGCGCCGTCGGTCCAGATGATGTCCGAGTTGACCACATAAAATGGCGCCTGGCCCAGATGGGGCAGCGCCTTGGCGACGCCGCCACCGGTTTCCAGCAGCACGTCTTCGTGCGACAGGGTCAGGTTGGGCCGCCCGGCCAGGTGCTCGGCAACTCGGTGCGCCAGCCAATGGGTGTTGACCACCAGATGCCCGGCCTTCGCCTCGGCCAAATGGTCCAATGCGCGGTCCAGCATGGTGCGGCCGGCCACCGCCACCAGCGGCTTGGGTGTATGTTCGGTGATCGGGCGCATGCGCAGGCCCAGGCCTGCCGCAAGCACCATCGCATGGGTGGGCTGGGTGCTCATGGCGCGGGAACGATCCTCTTGTCCTGGGGGATATGGGTGTCGAGCCAGGCGCGGATCTCGGCCAGCGCCGGGTGGGCGCAGGCCTGCTCCAAAAGCCGCCAGACGCGCGGGATGTGGCCCAGATAGATCGGCTTGCCGTCGCGCTTGCACAGCCGGGTGAAGATGCCGATGACCTTGGCGTGGCGCTGGGCCGCCATCACCGCCCACGAGGCCTCGAAGGCGGCGCGGTTGAGGCTGGGGAAGCGCGCCAGGTAACGCTCCTTCATGGCGGCGATCAGGCCGGTATCGATGTCGCGGCGGGCGTCCTCCAGCAGCGACATCGGATCGTAGGTGACGGGGCCGGCCACCGCATCCTGGAAGTCGAGCAGGCCGCAGGCCTTGAGGCCGGGCCGGTTCAGCAGCATCAGGTTGTCGACGTGGAAGTCGCGCAGCACGATGGTGTCGGGCACCGACCGGGCCACCGGAAACGCCCGGTGCCAGAGGGCGGAATACTCGGCCTTGGCATCCTCGCTCGGAACCAGGCCGATGGCCGGCATGTACCACTCGGTCAGCAGGCAGGCCTCGGCCAGCAGGCGCTGGTCGTCATAGGGCGGCAGGTTGGCGGGGATGGCGTTAGCTTGCGCATGCATGTCCGCCAGCACGTCGGTAGCCAGCGCGTAAAGCGCGCGCTCGTCATGCCCTCGCGCCAGCAAGCGGGTATAGGTGTCGTCGCCGAGGTCTTCGAGCAGCAGCAGGCCGTTCTCCTCGTCCACCGCCAGCAGGCGCGGGGCGGAATAGCCCATCGCGTCGAGGTGGCGGGCGATGCGGACGAAGGGACGCACGTCCTCCTTGGGCGGCGGCGCGTCCATCAGCACGGCGCGCTCGGTGCCGCGTTGCAGGCGGTCGTAATGGCGGAAGCTGGCATCGCCGGCCAGCCGGCCGCGTTGGGCCTCGCCCCAGCCCGCCTGGGTCAGGAAGCGGGTGATCAGCGCGTCGCGCTCACTCATGCCGTAATCTCTCCTAGGCGGTCGTCCCACTGCGCGTGGGAGGTCAGGGTGGCGCGGCGCGCGGTTTCGTTTTCGCCGGAAGCAAGCCGGATATCCAGCCGGCCCCGGGGCGTCAAATGGCCCAGGCGCTCGGGCCATTCGATCAGGCTGATGCCCTCCACGAAGGCGTCCTCGATTCCGAGTTCGTAGGAATCGTCCGGTTTCTCAAGCCGGTATAGGTCGAAATGCCAGATATCGGCGGGCTCGGCTTCGTAGGCCTGGACCAGGGTGAAGGTCGGGCTGGGGACTTCCTCGTCGGCGCTGGTCAGTGCCCGCACGAAGGCCCGCGCCAGCGTGCTCTTGCCGGTGCCCAGGTTGCCGAACAGCAGGATGACGTCGCCGGGACGGGCCAGGCGCGCGAGGTTCGCCCCCAGGCGCCGGGTCGCGGCCTCATCGGCCAGATCGAGGGTGATCACTGTACTCATGCCCTCGCTTGTATCCCGCGTTGGGGGAGGGAGCAAATGCCCAAATAGGGGTAGCGCGGCCTAGGTTATGGCTTTCGCCCTGGGGTGCGCCGCGTCGTACACGCCCTTCAGCCGGGCCGCGTCCACCTTGGTGTAACGCTGGGTGGTCGACAGCGAGGAATGCCCCAGCAATTCCTGGATGGTGCGCAGATCGCCGCCGCCGGCCAGCAGATGGGTGGCGAAGGAATGGCGCAGCGCGTGGGGCGTGGCCGTCTCGGGCAGGCCCAGCGTGTGGCGCAGGCGGCGCATCTGGCGCTGGACCACGCCAGGATTGAGCTTGGCGCCGCGCGCGCCGACGAAGAGCGGACCATCGCCGGCCAGTGAGTGGGGGCAAAGCCGCACATACTCGTCGATGGCTTCCCGCACCACCGGCAGTACCGGCACCATGCGCTGCTTGCGGCCCTTGCCGGTGATGACCATGGTGTCGCTTTTGGGGGAGTCGCGCCGTCCCACGCCGGCCTCGTGCAGGCCCATCGCCTCAAGGTACTCGGCGCGCTCGGCGTCGTCGAGCTGGGCGACCTCCTCCTCGATCGCGGCGGAGATGACGACGCAGCCGGCGCCCTGGTCGGCCGCGAGCTTCGCCACCGCTTCGGAGGCGGCGTTGCCGGTGGCGGCGGCGCTCTCCTCGACGTTGCAGACGTAGAGCAC
>JAEZFE010000333.1 GCA_023437865.1 Pseudomonadota bacterium
CCGCGGGGGGGGGGGGGCGGCGCCCGCCGCGCCCGGCGTGGTTCCGGTAATGGGGTTGGCCGAATGCGGCCTGCGCGGTTGGTATCAGGAATCGCCAACGGGCCTGTTCGCCAGCGCGCCGCCGGCCGTCGCCGCCGATCCGGATGCCCTCGCCGTGTTCGCCATCGGTGAATCCATGCGCCCCGCCGGCATCAAGCCGGGTGATCTGGTGTTCTGCCAGTCATCCGACCTCCGCACGCCGGGGGAGGCGGTGCTGGTCGAACTGACCAACGGCACCATGTCGCTGAAGCAATTGCTGGGCACCACCACGGACTGGCTTCACCTGCAAGGCTGGCTGGATGCGGAAGAGGGCGGGGTGCAAATGCCCTACAAGGACGAATGGCGCCGCGACCAGATCAAGCGTATTTGGCGGGTGGCGATGGTGCAGCCCGGTCCGGTCCGGCCGGTTGCCGGCGACGGCAAGGGCGCCGAGTTCACCCAGGAAGACCGCCTGTACGAAATCGCCATGCGGACCACGCTGCGTTGGTACGACAAGGCGGAAGACGTGAAGCCCCCGGCGCACGACGTGTTGGCCGGCATGGTCAGCCGTGCCGCGCGTACGTTGCGCGGACGCCAGGGCTACCAGCAAAAGACCGACGCCGAGCTGGAGCTTGAGGTCGAACTCTCTCTCGACCAGGCGCGCGACATGCTGTCGTCTCTGGGGTGGAAACCAAAGTAATGTTGCGCATCTAATAGGAGTGATGCATACATGGCGCCGCATCCATTCGCCGTACCCGGCGTGGGTGCGAGCCATTGCAGTGGCTCATTCCCAAGAGGGTGACTGGTTTAGTGACGACCCCCAACCGTGTCGGTTCACGGCTCCGCCGGGACTGCCCGGGCAGCGCTTTAACGTTTGGGGGATATGGATGGATTTACAAGGTGAAATCGCGGCATTGATGGCGCTTTCTGAAAGCAAAAAGCTCTCCGTGTCATCCCGCGTTAAATCTTATTTACCACTCATTATTAGCCTGATCTTGACAGTAGCTACCGTGGTTGCGGAGGCTACCGACAATTGATCACTTGCAAACTCTGCACTCCCGCCAAGCCCATTGCTCAACTATCCATAACCATTTCCGTGGCCTCGATGGCAGTGGTGTAGCCGCTGCCGTCCATGGTGTGCGTCACCGTGCCGGTCAGCCAGTTGATGGCTGTGATCTCGTGCCGCCAGCCCGACAGGGTCAGCGGCGCGCTGGCGCACACCTTGGCATCGCCGATGGCCAGGGTGACGCTGAAGGTGTGGGCCTGCGATTTTTGGCGGTTCCACGCGGCCTCGGCGGCGGCCTTGGCTTCCGCCTGGGTAGGATAGGTGCGCTTCAGCGTCTTGACCGAACCCTCGGCGCCGGCCAGGGCGAAGCAGGTGGCGCCGGTGGTGGTGTCGATCCACTTGGCCTGGATGCCGGTCTGGCTGCCGTCGCGGTCGGTGGCGCGGAAGGAATGGCTGTCGCCCTGCTTCCGGCTGACATGCTGCGACGGCAGCAGCCCGCCGCTGGCGGTGATGCCGCGCCCCCACGGCACGAAGACCAGTCGGCCTGACTTGATGGTGCCCACGGCGCCGTAATCCTTGGCCAGCCGGGTCACCAGATTGGCGTCGGATTCATGGGTCTGTGACAGGTGCTGGATGGCGATGGCGGCCAGCTCTGGGTGGATGGCGGGGGTCAGGCCGTTGCGCTCGGCCACCTGGGTCAGCACGGCGCCCAGGGTCGTGCTGTTGTAGCTGGCCTCGCGGCTTTGCTTCAGGCTGTCGCGGAAATCAGCGCTGCGCCCGATGATGATGATGGTGTCCACCGGGCCGTCCTCGCCCACCTCGTCCACCACGAACGTGCCCTTGTCCACCAGATCGGGCCTTTCATTGGCCCCGGCCTTCCAGCCCATGGCCACCGACAAAGTTGCGCCCTTGCGGGGCAGGGCGAACGAGCCCGTGGGGTCGGTGATGGCGATCTCCACCTGGTCAGCCTCCATGCCGTCCTTGTCCGTCAGCTTCAGCGACGCGAGGTTCTTGCCGATGTGCCCGGTGATGTCGCCGCCATCCGCCGAGATGCTGAAGGCTGGGGTCATTGTCTTGTCGCCCTCAGGCGCCGGGCGGCGGACATCCGTCCGCCTTGGCTCACGCGCACATAAGCGCGCGGCGCCTCAATGGCGCAGTCCCTCGCTGGCGCTCGCTCCGTCATGGCAGGCTGTCCATCAAATTGCCCAGCAGGGCGGCATCATCGTCGGGGTAGTGCTTGAGGTTCAGGGTGAAGGTCACCTTCTGCGGATAGCCGTTCCGCAGCATGTGGGCGCGGCCTTCTTCCACGCCGGTGATGAACCATTTGCCCAGCACGTCGCCGGTGCCGGCGGTCAGGATCCACACCTTGCCGCTGGCCATCATCTCGCGCAGCTTGTTGATCTGTTCCGGGCCGCCGGTCAGGGGCGGGGCCAGGCTGCCGTCGATGGTGATGGTGTCGTCGCCGGGGCCGCAATTCTGGTTGGCGGCGGCGACACCCACGCGGGCCTTGCTCTCCCAGCGCTGGCTGGTGCTGCGCTTCAGCGCCTCGAATGGCGCGGTCTGGATGGAAAAGGCGAACAGGCCCAGGCTCAGCAGCGGCATGGTTAATCCTTTTCGTCATACAGGCGCGAACGGGCGGCGGTTGCTTGGCTGCGTTGCCACCTCTCGAACTCGGCGCGGCATTGCTTGGCGATAGCCTCCTCGCTTTGTCCGGGTGCGGCATGGATGTGGAAGACGAAACCACCCATGTCGATGTTCTGAGGGGGCGGCGGCGCAGCGGCGGCAGCTAGGGGGGCGGCTACGGTGGCCGCAGCGGCGGCGGTGCTGGCCATTTTGATGGGCGGGGCATCCGCCACCGCCTGCAGGCCGCCGGAAATCCTGTCCTTGATGTCGGAACCGATGACCCGGCCCAGGATCGATCCCAGCGCCTGCAGCGGCGTCAGCAGCATCTGCAGGCCGGTGACCATGAAATCCAGCGTGCCCTTGAACGAGGTGCCGACACCCGCCCACAGGTCGGAGAAGAATTGCTTGATCGGCTCCCAATACACGTAGATCAGCGTGGCCGCCGCCGCGATGCCGGCAATGGCTAGGCCGATGGGGTTCATCATGAAGGCCAGGCCCACGGCCCTGATGCCGCTGATCAGCAGGGGGAACACGGTGCCGGCAGCCGAGGCCAGCAGACCGAAACCACCCTTAACCAGCGACAGGCCGGCGGCAGCGAAACCGCCTTGAATGCCGATCATGGTCAGGCCGAAGCGCACCATCGCGAACGGGCCGATCATGGCGGCTAGGCCCAGGGTGAGTGCGCCGCCTACGGTCACCAGCAGCGCTATAGCGCCGGCGGCAATCAGAAGGGTCCGGGTCAGGTTGGGATTTGCGGCGGCAAACGCCGTTACGCCCTGCACCATGCTGCGCATGCCGTTCACCATCGGCGTCACCACGGGCAGCATGGTCCGTCCAAGCTGTTCCATCATGTTCCCCCAGGACACACCGAACCCCTGCTTCGATGTGTTGAAGGTGTTCATCATGGTCGCGAACTTGTGGCTGACCGTTCCTTCCGCCTTCATGGCTTCGTCGCGGATGCGGCGGAATTCCGGCATGTTGGCCAGCATGGGCGATAAGAAGTTCTGGGCCTGGGCATCGCCGAAGAACTCGGACAGCTTGAAACGTCCCGCCACCCGTGCGGCGGCCACCTTGGGGTCGAGCCCGCCGGCCACGGCGTCGGACATCTCCTTTTCCAGATCGGCGCCCACGGCCTGGCCCACGATCTTCATCATGGTTTCCATGGGGTCTTCGCCGGTCATGATGCCCTTTTGCATCGCCGCCTTCAGATCGATGCCCACTTTCTCGAAATTCTTCACCGCCTCCTCTCCGGTGAAGGCCTTAAGGAAATTGGCGAGATTGTTGCCGGCCTCGGCTGGATCACCCGCGCCCTTGGTGGCGATCTGCAAAGCGGCGGACAACGAACCCACGGCGCGGGTCCCGGCAAAGCCCAGGTCTTGGGCTGCGGACGTCAGTTGGGGGAAGGCCTTCGCCATGTTCTTGAGTTCGAAGCCGCCCATGTCGCCGGCCTTGGCCATGATGTCCTGGGCTCGCATCAGTTCTTCCTGAGGGACCTTCAGGTTGTCCATGACGGAGAAAGCGAGATTGCCCATGTCTTCATAGGCGGCGCCGGTAGCGGTGATGCCGCGACCGATTACATCCAGAGAGGCTCGGGCGGCGTCCGGGTTCATGCCTTTCCCAACCAAGATGTTCTGCACGGCCAGCATGTCCGGGGCGGCTTGATTGACCGCTTCGGAGACCTTGATGATTTCGCCGCGAACCTCTTCCAAGGCGCTGCCTGATTGCCCGGCGGTTAAGCCGTAGCCAGCCAGGGCGTGCTCGAAATCGCCCGCCGTATTGACCAGCTTACCCTCGGCCATCAGCGCGCCAGCCCCGCCAGCGGTGGCGATGCCGCCGCCCACGGCCATCTTTCCCTGAATTTCCTGGGCGGCGCTCAGCTTCTTCCGCGCCTTGGCCAGGGCGTCCATCTTGATGCGGGCCTGATCCAGCGCGGTGGCTTCCTTCTGGGCGGCGGCGCGGGCGCTGTCCAGATCGCGTTTCAACTGGCGCTGGGCGGCGGCGAGGGAGCGGGTGTCGATGCCGGCCTCGCCCAGCTTGGCGCGCAGGATGGCGGTCTCGCGGATGATGGAGGTCTGGGCTTCCTCCAGCCGGTTCACCTCGGCCCGCGCCGCCCGGAACGCCGCCTGGGCCTTGCGGGTGCCGCCATCGGCTGCCGCCAGTTCGCGGCCCATGGCCTGGGCCTTTTCCTGGGCGGCGGCCAGGGCGTTGGCATTGGCCAGGGCGTCACGCTTCAGCCGCCCGAACGCCTCGATCTGGGCCGAGGCCTTTTCCAGTTCGCGCACCGTGGTGGTGGCGCCTTTCAGCGCCGCCCCCAGACGGTCCGACGATTGCTTCATGCTGCGGAACGGGCCGGACAAACGGTCCAGCGTGTCCACCAGCACTCTCAGCTTCAGGTCCATGGGTGTCAGGTCCGGTTTGCGTTGCGGATGGCCTCGGCCTTGGCCTCCAGGTGTTCCACCGCCATGGCATAGGCCTCGGCGTAGGCGTCAAGCGGCAGGCGGGCCAAGCTGTCCCAGGGGAACGACCCGGGGAACGCCTCCATCAGCACCCCCCAGGCGGCCATGACGTCTTCCGGCAGCGGCTGGCCTAGCCGGTAAAAAAATCGGTGATCTCCGCCGTGATGCGGCACAGATCCACCGGCTTGATGGCGTTGATCTCTTCCTGCGACAGCGGGGTCAGCAGCAGGCGCTTGGTCAGCAGCAGGATGGTGGCGACATCGCCCTGCTGGACGTCGATCAGCTTGATGCCGCGCAGCTCGCCGGCGCCTTCGGGCTCGCGCAACTGGAGTTCGGTGATGTCCTGATCGCCGCGCTTCAGCGGCTTCTTGAGCGGGATGGTGATCATCGGCTTGGTCTCTCGTTGGGGGCGGGGCAGGGGGCGATCAGACGTTGATGCCCAGCGCCTTCATGATCATTTCGGTCTGATCCACGCCGTTGACGGTGGACTTGCCGGCGATCAGATCGATCTCGATCAGCGTGCTGCCGTTGCGGTTGTAGCGGTAATAGGTCAGCGGCATGACCACATCGAGCTTGCCCATTTTCTTGGCCTCGATGTCGCCGAAATCCAGGCTCTCCCACTTGCCGCGCACCGAAATCTCGATGGCGTCGGTGCCGGTGCCGTCGCCGGCCACCGCCGCACCCATGAAGCGGGCGCCGATACCG
>JAEZFE010000020.1 GCA_023437865.1 Pseudomonadota bacterium
CCTCGGCGGTGGAGGAACAAAGCGCGGCGACCCAGGAAATCGCCCGCAACGTGGAGCAGGCCGCGCGCGGCACCGCCGAAGTCTCGGGCAACGTTGCCGCCGTCCAGGCGGCCGCCGGGCGCACCGGCAATGCCGCTTCGCAGGTTCTCGACGCGGCGGGAATGCTGTCGGCGCAGGCGGCGGACCTGCGCGGCACCATCGGCACCTTCCTCGACGGCGTACGCGCCGCCTGACAAACGAAAAGGGGCTCCTCGCGGAGCCCCTTCCCTTTTTTCCCAGCCAGTGGGCGGCTTACGATTCCACCGCTTCCTTGCGGGCCTTGGAGTAGCCGATCTGCTGCAGCGATTCGTCGATCTCCTCCAGGATGGCGGGATCGTCGATGGTGGCTGGCATCTTGAAGTCCTGGTTGTCGGCGATCTTCTGCATGGTGCCGCGCAGGATCTTGCCCGAGCGGGTCTTGGGCAGACGCTTGACTACCGTGCAGCTCTTGAACGCGGCAACCGGGCCGATGGTCTCGCGCACCAGGGCGACGATTTCCTTCAGCACCTGGGCGTCCGGCTTGGTGACGCCCGCCTTCAGGCAGATGAAGCCCAGCGGCAGCTGGCCCTTCAGCTGATCGGCGACACCGATGACGGCGCATTCGGCCACGTCGGGGTGGCTGGCCAGGACTTCTTCCATCTGGCCGGTGGACAGGCGGTGGCCGGCGACGTTGATGATGTCGTCGGTACGGCTCATCACGTAGGCGTAGCCGTCCTCGTCGATCATGCCGGCGTCGGCGGTCTTGTAGAAGCCGGGGAACTCGCCGAGATAGCTGTCGAAGTAGCGCTGCTCGGCGTTCCACAGGGTGTAGAAGGTGCCGGGAGGCAGCGGCAGCTTGACCACCAGCGAGCCGGTCTGGCCGGGCTTGCACGGGTGATGGCCCTCGTCGAGCACCTGCAGGTCCCAGCCCGGGGCGGCCTTGGTCGGCGAGCCGGGCTTGACCGGGAATTCATGCAGGCCCAGGCAGTTTGCGGCGATGGCCCAGCCGGTCTCGGTCTGCCACCAGTGATCGACCACCGGCACCTTCAAATTGGACTGCGCCCACTTGATGGTGTCGGGGTCCGAGCGCTCGCCGGCCAGGAACAGGGCCTTCAGCGACGACATGTCGTACTTGGCCAGCAGCTCGGCATTGGGGTCCTCGCGCTTGATGGCGCGGAAGGCGGTCGGCGCGGTGAACAGCGCGGTGACCTTGTGCTGGCTGATGACGCGCCAGAACGCGCCGGCATCCGGAGTGCCGACCGGCTTGCCCTCGTAGACCAGGGTGGTGGCGCCATGGAACAGCGGGGCATAGCAGATATAGGAGTGACCGACGACCCAGCCCACATCGGACGCGGCCCAGAACACCTGGCCCGGCTCGATGTTGTAGATGTTCTTCATGGTCCACTTGAGCGCCACCAGATGGCCGCCGTTATCGCGCACGACGCCCTTGGGCTGGCCGGTGGTGCCCGAGGTGTAGAGGATGTACAGCGGATCGGTGGCGGCGACCTTCACGCACTCGGCGGGAGCGGCCTTGGCGGTGATCTCGGCCCAGTCGTGGTCGTAGCCGGCCTTCAGCTCGGCCTGCGCCTGCGGGCGGGCGAGGATGATGGTGGCGCTGGGCTTGTGCTCGGCCAGTTCGATGGCGTAGTCCAGCAGCGGCTTATAGGGAATGACCTTGGTGGTCTCGATGCCACAGCTGGCAGAGACGATCACCTTGGGCTTGGCGTCGTTGATGCGGGTCGCCAGTTCGTTGGAGGCGAAGCCGCCGAACACGACCGAATGCACGGCGCCGAGACGGGCGCAGCCCAGCATGGCAATCACCGCTTCCGCCACCATCGGCATATAGACGATGACGCGGTCGCCCTTTTCGACGCCCAGGCCCTTCAGCGCACCGGCGAACTTGGACACTTCGTCCTTCAGCTCGGCATAGGTGATGGTGCGACCGGAATTGGTGACCGGGCTGTCATAGATGATCGCCGCCTGGTCGCCACGGCCAGCTTCCACATGGCGGTCCACCGCATTGTAGCAGGTATTGACCTCGGCACCGGCGAACCACCGGTAAAACGGCTTGCGCGAATCGTCGAGGACCTTGTCCCAGGTCTTGTACCAGGAGATATCCTTGGCGGCTTCGCCCCAGAAACCTTCCGGGTCCTTGAGCGATTTTTCGTAAGCCTGTTGATATGCGTTGGTCATTGGTCGGCCGTTCCCTCTGCTAGCGACTCTCCCGGGGGTTGGGGCAGCTACCCTCCCCCTTATGGCGGGGCCAAGATGCAACAACCGAGAAATTTTTGCAAAGGGGCAATCGTTGCATGTGAAAGAAGTTGCCGGATGACAGGGGTTTTCATCCCAGAAATGTCTAATTCGGCCAGGACCGACGGGTAGGCGTAAACGCTTCGGGGCCGCCACGGGCGGGGTGAAACCGGGCACAAAGGCGCCTCTTGGTTTCCACCCGCCCGGGCAGCCCCGGGTCACGAAAGAAAATTCTACGTCAGTGTGTGAGGGCAGGTCCCAGCCGCGTCAGCTCGTCCTTGATGGCCAGTTTCTGGCGTTTCAGGACCGCGATCTGCGGTTCGTTGGGATAGGGCCGCCTGGCTTCCGCGTCGATAGCTGTTTCCAAAGCGGCATGCTTGGCTTTCAAAGACTCGATCCGGTCCTGAAGGCTCATTACTATCCTCCCTGCACGATGGGGTGAGGATCGAAGTGTATGACGCTGACGATAGGGTTGTCAGCAGAGAAAATCGGCCTCTATGCCTTATTGCAAGTGCGAAATCAACCCCCTTTTTTAGGGCTATTCCAATCAGGAGTGTGATGCATGGCGCCGAGCCGGCTGGTGGTGGGAATTAGCGGCGCGTG
>JAEZFE010000052.1 GCA_023437865.1 Pseudomonadota bacterium
TCATCACCCGCTCCTTCCAGATGCGCGGCTATGATTCCAACTATGTCCCCGGCTGGGACTGCCACGGATTGCCGATCGAGTGGAAGATCGAGGAGAAGTACCGCGAGGCCGGCCAGGACAAGGACCAGGTCCCGGTGGTGCAATTCCGCGAGGAATGCCGCCAGTTCGCCGCCAAGTGGATCGACATCCAGCGCGAGGAATTCAAGCGCCTGGGCGTCAACGGCGACTGGGCCCATCCCTACACCACCATGACGCCCAAGGCCGAGGCGACCATCGCCCGCGAGTTGGGCAAGTTCCTGCTCGATGGCAGCCTGTACAAGGGCGCCAAGCCGGTCATGTGGTCGGTGGTGGAGAAGACCGCCTTGGCCGAGGCCGAGGTCGAATATCACGACCACACCTCCATCACCATCTGGGTCAAGTTCCCGGTGGTCAAGGCGTCGCACCCGGCGCTGGAGGGCGCCGCCGTGGTCATCTGGACCACCACGCCGTGGACCATGCCGGGCAACCGCGCCGTGGCCTTCGGCCCCGAATTCGACTACGTGGTGGTCGAGGTCGTCGAGGCCCATGACGGATCGCTCGCCAAGCCGGGCGACAAGCTGGTCATGGTCAAGGACCAGGCAGAGCAGGTCGCCAAGGATGCCAAGGCCGCCTTCAAGGTGCTGGCGACCATCAAGGGCGCCGAGCTGGCCGGCACCGTCTGCCACCATCCGCTGAAGTTCCACCCCGAGGCCAAGGGCGGCTACGATTTCGAGGTGCCGGCTTTGGCCGGCGACTTCGTCACCACCGACACCGGCACCGGCTTCGTCCACATCGCGCCGGGCCATGGCGAGGACGACTGGCATCTGGGTAAGGCCAACAACATTGCCGTGCCCGACACCGTGCAGCCCGACGGCACCTATTTCCCACACGTGGCCATTTTCGCGGGGCAGTCGGTGCTGGCCCAGGGCAAGAACGGCAAGTATTACAGCCCGGTCGCCAAGCCGGTGATCACCGCCATGACCGAGGCCGGCAATCTGCTGGCCCACGGCAAGGTCGAGCACTCGTACCCCCATTCCTGGCGCTCCAAGGCGCCGCTGATCTTCCGCAACACGCCGCAATGGTTCATCTCCATGGAGACCACCGGCCTGCGTGAGAAGGCGCTCAAGGCCATCGCCGACACCCGCTTCGTCCCCGATGTGGGCCGCAACCGCATCGGCTCTATGGTGGAAGGCCGCCCGGATTGGTGCGTGTCGCGCCAGCGTGCCTGGGGCGTGCCGATCACCGTGTTCGTCGACAAGAAGACCGGCCAGCCGCTGCGCGACGCCGCCGTGATGGCGCGCATCGTCGCCGCGTTCGAGGTTGACGGCGCCGACGCCTGGTACACTCGCGACCCCGCCGAGTTTCTGGGCAAGGGCCGCGACCCGGCCGATTACGACCAGGTGTTCGACATCCTCGACGTCTGGTTCGATTCGGGCTGCACCCACGCCTTCGTGTTGGAAGGCGGCGAGTGGCCGGGCTTCCAGTGGCCGGCCGACCTCTATCTGGAAGGATCGGACCAGCATCGCGGCTGGTTCCAGTCCTCGCTGCTGGAAGGCTGCGGCACCCGTGGCCGCGCCCCCTACGACGCGGTGCTGACCCACGGCTTCGTGCTGGACGAAGACGGGCGCAAGATGTCTAAGTCGCTGGGCAACGTGGTGTCGCCGCAGGACGTGGTCTCCACCTCGGGCGCCGACATCCTGCGCCTATGGGTCGCCAGCACCGATTACACCGACGATCTGCGCGTCGGCCCCCAGGTGCTCAAGACCCAGGTGGACGTCTACCGCCGCCTGCGCAACACGCTGCGCTACCTGCTGGGCGCGCTTGAAGGCTTTTCGGAGACCGAGAAGCTGCCGCTGGCCCAGATGCCCGAGTTGGAGCGCTGGGTCCTGCACCGTGTCGCCGAAATGGATGCCGGCCTGCGCGATGCCTGCCAGACCTACGAGTTCCACTCGTTCTTCGGCGAGCTGCATAATTTCTGCGGCATCGACCTGTCGGCGTTCTACCTCGACATCCGCAAGGACGCGCTGTACTGCGACGCGCCTGATTCCATCCGCCGCCGCGCCGCCCGCACGGTGATGGACATCCTGCTCGATTGCCTGTGCAAGTGGCTGGCCCCCTTCACCGTGTTCACCGCCGAGGAAGCGTGGCTCGCCCGCCATCCCTCGGATACCGGCTCGGTGCACCTGGAGGGCTTCCCCGCCATCCCGGCCGAGTGGCGTGACGAGGCGCTCGCTGCCAAGTGGGAAAAGGTCCGCCGCGTCCGCCGCGTCGTCACCGGCGCGCTTGAGGTCGAGCGTGTGGCCAAGCGCATCGGCTCCAGCCTCCAGGCCAGCCCGGTTCTCTATGTCGAGGATGCCGAGGCGCTGAAGGTGCTCGAAGGCCTGGATCTGGCCGAGATCTGCATCACGTCGGGCCTGATGGTGGTCGCCGGTGCCGCGCCCGAAACCGCCTTCCGCATCGCCGATGTCGAGGGGGTCGGCGTGGCACCCCGCACCGCAGAGGGCGAAAAGTGCCAGCGCTGCTGGAAGGTGCTGAATGAAGTCGGCAAGCACACGCACAAGGGTGTGTGCGGCCGCTGTTCCGACGCGGTGGGCTGAAACGCATGCGCCCCGGCCTGACCCTCGCTGCCATCATCATCGTGCTCGACCAGCTCACCAAGTGGTGGGTGGTCGATGCATTCCGGCCCGCGGGCGTGTGGGAGACCCCGTTCTACACACTCCACCGGATCGAGGTGCTGCCGGTTTTCGATATCGTGATGGCATGGAACCGGGGCGTGTCGTTCGGCATCTTCAACAATGGCGGCAACTGGAACGCCATCGTTCTGTCGGTGCTGTCCCTCGCCATCGTTGCCGGCCTGCTGGTATGGATGCGCAAGGCTGAATCTCGGCTGATCGCGTTGGCGCTCGGCAGCATCATCGGCGGCGCGTTGGGCAACGTCATCGACCGTATCCGTTGGGGCGCGGTGGCGGATTTCCTTGATGTCCATGTCATGGGCTATCACTGGCCCGCCTTCAATTTGGCGGATTCGGCAATTAGCATCGGTGCTGCCGTGCTTGTATTGGATGCCTTGTTCGCACGGTCCTCTTCCGCTAAGAATTAAGGCCATGAGCAGCACCACCAAAGACGTACTCACCCCCACCCTCCGCGCTGCCGCGTTCGCGGCGGTGGCAACCCTGGCCCTGTCCGGCTGCACCGATACGCGCCGGGCGCTGGGCTTTGACAAGGCCCCGCCGGATGAGTTCCAGGTGGTGGAGCGCGCGCCGCTGGCGCTGCCCCCCGATTTCTCCCTGCGTCCGCCGGCTCCCGGCACTGTCCGCCCGCAGGAAGGCAATGTCCGCGATCAGGCCCGCGCCGCACTTGCCGGCCGCACCACCGCCACTCCGGTCTCGACCCAGGGGCGCACGGCGGGCGACGTCACTCTGCTCAAGAAGGCCGGTGCCGAGCAGGTCCAGCCCGACATCCGCGTGCTGGTGAACAAGGAAACCCAGTCGCTGGCCGATGCCGACAAGAGCTTCACCGACAAGGTGGTGTTCTGGCGCAAGCCCGAGGGCGTGGGGGCCGGCGAACAGCTGGACGCCACCAAGGAAGTGCAGCGTTTGCGCGAGAACCAGGCGCTTGGCCGTTCGGTCAACGACGGCGACACCCCGCGCATCCAGCGCCGCCGCAAGGGCATGCTGGAAGGCATCTTCGACTAAGTTTCGCCACGTGGGCCCAGAGAAGGCATAGAGAACAACGGGTTCTCTGTGCCTTTTCTGTTTTCGGGTTGTCGGGAAGCCTCCGTGCCGTCCCTCTGGACTCCGGCTCAAGCCCAGGGTGACGATGGCCCCCCGCCGTTTAGCCGCTTGTGCGGCGCCCATCCCCGGCCTATATCCCGAACACCAACAGGGGTACACCCGGAGGACGAAGTGCGGCTGGATCAATGGAAACGCCGGGGTGGGGCGCTCGCCCTTGGCTTGGCGCTGGCGGCACCGCTGCCGGCGGCGGCGCAAGTGTTCAATCCCACCACCTACCAACTGGCCAACGGCATGCAGGTAGTGGTGGTCGAGAACCACCGGGCGCCCATCGTCAGCCATATGGTGTGGTACAAGGTCGGCGCCGCCGACGAGCCCCCGGGCAAGAGCGGCATCGCCCATCTGCTCGAACATCTGATGTTCAAGGGCACGCCGTCGATCCCGCCCGGCGAGTTCTCCAAGATCGTCGCCCGCATCGGCGGTCGCGACAACGCGTTCACCTCGTCCGACTATACTGCGTACTTCCAGAACATCGCCGCCGACCGGCTGGAGCAGGTGATGAAGATGGAAGCCGACCGCATGCGCAATCTGACGCTTGACGACCAGAACGTGGTCACCGAGCGCGCGGTGGTGCTGGAGGAGCGGCGCTCGCGCACCGACAACAGCCCGCAGGCGCTGCTGACCGAGCGCATGGAAGCGGCGCTCTACCTCAACCACCCCTACCGCCGCCCGGTGATCGGCTGGGCATCCGAGATCGCCGCGCTCAACCGCGAGGACGCGCTGGCCTTCTACAAGCGCTGGTACGCGCCCAACAACGCCATTCTGGTGGTGGCCGGTGACGTCCAGCCCGAGGCGGTCAAGCAATTGGCCGAACAATATTACGGGCCGCTCAAGCCCGAAGAGATCCCGCCGCGCCTCCGCGCCGAGGAACCGCCCCAGGTGGCGCCGCGCGTGGTGACGCTGTCGGACCCGCGCGTGCAGCAGCCGGCGTGGAACCGCTTCTACATGGCGCCCAGCTATACCGCGCCCGACAAGGCCCAGGCCTATGCGTTGCAGGTGCTGGCCGAGATCCTGGGCGGCGGCGCCACCAGCCGGCTGTACGCGGCGCTCGTGGTCGAGCAGGGCGTGGCTGCCGGTGCCTCGGCCTGGTACGACCCGTCGGCGCTCAACACCTCCACCTTCGGCCTGGGCGCCACCCCGCGCCCCGGCGTTGACATCCCCAAGCTTCAATCCGCCATGGAAGCCGAGGTCGCCAAGGTGCTGGCCAAGGGGTTGTCGGCCGAGGAGGTCGAGCGCGCCAAGTCGCGGCTCAAGGCCAACGTGACCTATGCGCGCGACTCCCTGCACACCGGGGCCCGCGTGCTGGGCGAGGCGCTGACCACCGGCCAGAGTGTCGAGGATGTGGAGGCGTGGCCCAGCCGCATCGCCGCCGTCACCGCCGAACAGGTCAATGCTACCGCCAAGGCGGTGCTCGATCCCAAGGCCTCGGTTACCGGCGTTCTGTTGCCGGTCAAGGGGGCGGTGGCGCACAGCCAGCCCATGTCCGCCACGCCTGCCAAGGATGTCCGCTGATGCGCCGCCTTCTCGCCTTCCTGTTCGTCCTGGTCGCTCTTCCCGCCCAGGCGGTGACCGTTGAGCGCGTGGTCAGCCCCGGCGGTATCGAGGCCTGGCTGGTCCAGGACCATTCCAACCCGATCATCGCCATGGACGTCGCCTTCCGTGGCGGTGCCTCGGTCGAGGCTAAGCCGGGCCTTGCCAACATGGTTTCGGGCCTGCTCGACGAAGGGGCCGGGCCGCTGGATTCCCAGACCTTCCAGGGCAAGCTGGACGACCTCGCCATCAGCCTCGGCTTCCAGACCGGCAAGGACAATTTCCGCGGCAGCCTGAAGACGCTGACCGAGAACCGTGACGTGGCCTTCGACCTGTTTCGCCTGGCGCTGACGGAACCGCGCTTCGACAAGGAGCCGGTGGAGCGCGTGCGCGGCCAGGTGCTGACCCAACTTGCCCGCGAACTGCAAAGCCCCGAAACGGTGGCCCAGCGCGCCTGGTTCAAGCTGGCCTTTGCCGGCCATCCCTACGCCATCCCGGTGCGCGGCGAGCCCGAGACGGTGAAGGCCGTGACGGTGGCCGACCTCCGCGGCTACGCCAAGACTTGGCTCGCGCGCCAGGATCTGGTGGTCGGCGTGGTCGGGGACATTACGCCCCAGCAATTGGGCACTCTGCTCGATAAGACCTTCGGGGCGCTGCCGGCCAAGCACCCGGCCATCAACGTGCCCGAGACCAGCCCCAAGGCTCCGGGCAAGGTGGAGGTCATCAGCCGCGACAACCCGCAAAGCGTGGCCGTGTTCGGCGAAGCGGGTATCAAGCGGGCCGATCCCGATTGGTACGCGGCCTATGTGATGAACTACATCCTGGGCGGCGGCGGCTTTTCGTCCTGGCTTACCGAGGAAGTGCGCGAGAAACGCGGCCTAGCCTACTCGGTCTATTCCTATCTCGCGCCTTTTGACCGTGCTGGCCTGATCACCGGCGGTGTCGCCACCCAGAATGCCCGCACCGGCGAATCGGTAAAGTTGATCAAGGAACAGTGGCAGCGTATGGGCAGCGTGGGGCCCGACGAGAAGCAATTGGCCGATGCCAAGACCTATCTGACCGGGTCGTTCCCGCTCCAGCTTGATTCGACCGACTCGATCGCCGGCCTGCTGGTTGCCATGCAGATCGACAAGCTGGGCATCGACTACCTGGACAAGCGCAACGGCTACATCAACGCGGTCACGCTCGACGACGTGAAGCGGGTGGCGGGCAAGCTGCTGAACCCCGACGCGCTGACCTTCGTGGTGGTGGGCAAGCCCGAGGGGCTGTGAGGATGTAAGAGGGAGCGAAGGGGCTTAGCCCCTTCGCTCATTATTAGGCGGAAAGCGCCGCCGTCACGAACGCCCGGATCTTGTCGGAATCCTTCACGCCCGGCGCGCTTTCGACGCCCGACGACACGTCGACGATGGGCGCGCCCGTCGCCTTGATGGCCTCGGCCACGTTAGCCGGGGTCAGGCCGCCGGCCAGCATCCACGGCACCGGGGCCTTGAAGCCCTTGAGAATAGACCAGTCGAAGCTGACGGCGTTGCCGCCGGGCAGGTCCGCGCCCTTGGGCGGCTTGGCGTCGAACAGCAGATAATCCACCACGTCGAGGAACGGTTCGGCGGCCTTCAGGTCGGCGGCCTCGGCCACCGGGATGACTTTCATCACCGGCACGCCAAAGTCCTGCCGCACCTCGGCCAGCCGTTCGGGGCTTTCCGAGCCGTGGAACTGCAAGAGGTCCAGGCGGACGTGGGTCAGCACTTCGTTGAGCAGCGCGTCGTCGGGATCGACGAACAGGCCGACCTTCTGCACGCCCTCGATGAACTGGGTCAATTCGGCGGCCTGCTCGGCGGTAACCGCGCGCGGGCTCTTGGCGAAGAACACCAGGCCGATGAACTCGGCGCCGGCTTCGATGGCGGCGTCGATGCTCTCGGCGTCGGTCAGGCCGCAGATTTTGACCTCGGCGGGCATCACTTCAACTCTTCGGAAATGCGGCGGGCGGCGTCGGCGGGCGCGGCGGCGCCGGTGATCGGGCGGCCGATGACCAGCAAATCGGCGCCGCGCTCCAGCGCCTCCTTGGGCGTCATGAAGCGCTTCTGGTCGCCGGCCTCGGCCCAGGCTGGGCGGATGCCGGGCACCACCAGGGTCATGTCGGGGCCGACCACATTGCGCACGGTCTCGACCTCGTGAGGCGAGCACACCAGGCCGTCCACGCCGGCGGCCTGGGCCAGCACGGCCAGGCGCTTGACCTGATCCAGCACCGAGCCGCCGAAACCGATGGCGCCCATGGATTCCTGGTCGAGCGAGGTCAGCACGGTCACCGCCAGAACCTTGGTGGCCGGGCGGTTGGCCTTGGCCGCGCCCTCATGGGCGGCGTCCACGGCGGCCTTCATCATAGCGAAGCCACCCGAGGCGTGGATGGTGGTCAGCCGCGGCGCCAGCTTGGCGATGCCCTTCATGGCGCCGGCCACGGTGTTGGGAATGTCGTGCAGCTTGAGATCCAGGAATACCGGCAGCCCGAGATCGGACACCGCCTCGATGCCCTTGGGGCCGCAGGCGGTGAAAAACTCCAGGCCCAGCTTCACGCCGGCGACCAGGCCCTTGAGGCTGGTGGCGAGCGCGGCGGCCTGGGCGACGTCGGTGGTGTCGAGGGCGACGTAAACGGGAGAAGTCATGAAGGCTCCTGGAAGATCCACAGCGCGTTATAGCGCATGGTGCGGGACGACGCATCCGCGAGGGCGGGGAGGCGTCAGCCCTCGGATTTGGCAGCCGGCAGCGCCGGTAGGGCGGCAGCCTTGGCCGCCTCGGCTTCGGTGCGTAACACCGCGAGCTGGCGTTCCAGCGAGTCGGCGCGGCGGCGCTGCTGGCGGGCGGCCAGGCGGGTGCGGTGGCCCGACAGCCACATGGCGGCGGCGCCGATCACGATGCCGGCCAGCAGAGGGATCAACACGGCCAGATAGACCGGCAGGTCCAGCATCCACGGGAACGGCCACAGCTCCAGCCGCACGTCGTGCCGGTTGGCCACGGCGAACACCACGGCCAGCACGATGAGCGGAAAAGCGAGAAGCCAGCCGAGGATGCGCAATGGAACCGCCTATTCGTCGTCGCCGGTGGAATCGCCGTCGGTGTTCAGCCGCTCGCGCAGCTGCTTGCCGGTCTTGAAGAATGGGATGACCTTGCCTTGCACGGCCACCTGCTCGCCGGTGCGCGGGTTGCGGCCCTGACGGGCGTCGCGCTTCTTGACCGAAAAGGCGCCGAAGCCGCGCAACTCGACGCGGTCGCCCTGGGCCAGTGCTGCGGCAATCTCGTCGAAAATAGTGGTGACGATGCGTTCGACGTCGCGCTGGTAGAGGTGGGGATTCCTCTCGGCCAGACGGGCGATCAGCTCCGACTTGGTCATGTTATGGCGGCTACTCTGATTGAAGCGGTGATTGCGCAGCCTGCCCAAGCGCGCTCCCCAAGTCAAGCCAACCGGTTGGCAGGGATGGATTTTTG
>JAEZFE010000110.1 GCA_023437865.1 Pseudomonadota bacterium
GTGCTGGAACATCTGCCGTCCGATGTCCTGCTGGTACGGGTGCCCTGATCCCTTAGCGCCCGCCCGCCTTTGCCGGGGCGGGCGCCGCATCCATCATGCCCAGTTCGAGGTCGAGGCGGGCGTAGTCGTCCGCCCGATAGGCTGCGACGGCCGCCGCAACCTTGTCCGCCGGCTTGCCGGCCAGGCCGAGCACCCGGCTGCCCAGGATCAGGCTGGCCTCGATGGCTTCCGCCACCGCCTCCGACGCCCCGGCGGCTTCCAGGCGGCGGCCATGCTTGCGGTCGCGGGCGCGGGCCAGGATGGGCAGGTCCTGCTTGAGCGAGCGCAAGGCCAGGACCGCCCGTTCGGCGGCAGCGGGGTTGTCCAGGGTCACCACCGCCAGGCCGGCGCGGTCGATGCCGGTGGCTTTCAGGACATCGAGGCGGCTGGCATCGCCGAAATAGACGGGCCGCCCCAGTTCCCTGGCCCGCATCACCCGTTGCACATCCATGTCCAGCGCGATGTAAGACACCTTGTCGGCTTCCAGCAGGTGGCAGATCGTCTGCCCGACCCGGCCATAACCGGCGACAACCACATGCTGTTCCAGCCCGTGGGCTTCTTCCTTCAGGCGCGGGCCGGTGCTGTGGCTGCGGGCGCGGATGAACTCGGCAAGGCGGGCGCCGAGCGCGGACAAGGCCGGGGTGGTGCAGATGCTGAGGACCACGGCGGCGTTGAGCGCCTGAACCATGTCGGCGGGCAGCACGCCTTCGCGGCCAGCCACCCCGAACAGCACAAAGGCGAACTCGCCGCCCTGCGACAACAGCAAACCCGCGCGCACCGCCGCCGCCAGCGGCAAGCCGAAGGCCAGGACCAGCGCGGCCAGGATCACCGCCTTGACCGCCAGCAGGCCGATGGTCAGGCCGACGACGGTCCAGGCGGCGGCCAAGATAGCCGGAACGTTGATGGTCATGCCGACGGTCATGAAGAACAGGCCGAGCAGCAGCCCGCGGAACGGATGAATATCCGCCTCGATCTGGTGGCGGTAGGGGGTGCCGGCCAGCAGGATGCCGGCCAGGAAAGCGCCGAGCGCCATGGACATGCCGGCCTCGGCCGTGATCCAACCGGTGCCCAGCAGGATGAACAGCGCCGTGGCGGTGAACAATTCCGAATTATGGGTGGAGGCGATCAGGTCGAACAGCGGGCGGACGACGAATCGTCCCGCCAGGACGATGGCGATCAGGGCGATGATTGCCTTGGCGCCGGCCAGTCCCAGCGCCGTCCCGATGCTGGTGGTCCCGCCTCCGGCCAAAAGCGGGATCAGCGCCAGCAGCGGCACCACCGCCAGGTCTTGGAACAGCAATACGGAGACCGAGATGCGGCCGAACCGCGCCGCCGCCTCGCCCCGTTCGACCAGAAGCTGAAGGACGGTGGCGGTGGAAGACAGGGCCAAGGTGCCGCCGACCACTGCGGCAATTTCGGGCTTCAGGCCAAAGGCCATGCCGATAGCGGCGAAGACGCCGCCGGTCACCACCACCTGCAAGGCGCCGAGGCCAAAGATGTAGCGCCGCATGGCCCGCAGGCGCTCCAGCGGCAGATCGAGGCCGATGGCGAACAGCAGGAAGATCACCCCGAACTCGGCCAGCCCTTCGGCCTCCTTGGGATCGGCGATGGCCGAGATGCCGAATGGCCCGATCACCAATCCGGCGGCAAGGTAGCCGAGCACCGGACTGATCTTCAGTCGTTGAAAAATCGGAACCACCGCGATAGCGGCAAGCAGGACGATGATGATGTCGGTTATGTGATGGGCGGGCATGCGACAGGGGATCCTCTGGAACGCCCCTGTTCTAGCCGCAAATCCTGTGCGTCTCCAGTGTTGCTGAATGCACACTACCGAAATCAATTAAGACGCAAGTCTTATACGTAGATCTACCTATCGCAATTTTGGCGTATCATGTTTGCCGATTATTTTGCGGCCAGAATTTCCTGTCTTGGTTTATTCCCGTCGGTGATGCCCTGCCTCTAGCCAGCCGTCCTCCCAGGAGGCGTGTTGAGCGGTCTCTCTCGGAAAAGGGTTGTCGGTCAGATCGGCGCCTTCCGCTTGGGCGTTCCACCCCACCAGAAACTCCCCTTGGCGCGCGTTTTCGGGTGGCGTATGGGCGGTCACGCGAGCCATCCACATGCGGAATTCGCTGAACTGAACCAGCACGGAATCGTCGATCCCATCGGGATGGTCGCGCAGAACCGCCCGCCCGCGGGGCGTGATGCGGAAGTGCTGAGCGTCGAGCATTTCCAGCAGCAGGGCGGCGGCGAGGTGGCGCCGGGCACGGTCGAGGTGGGCGATCAACTCGGCGTTGTCTTGCGGCGGGACCTCTTGGGCGTGGGCCAGCTCCCTCAGCAACAGTTGGGCGGCATCCCTCAGCGTGGCCGCACCTTTGCTGGCCGCTCGCAGCAGGGCCAGCGTGAGATCGGCAAAATGAAGGAGAGGGCGGTCCTCAAGGTCCATGGCGCCCATCCGGAGTTGGTGTGGGCCAGCGGCCGGGGCGATTGCCCATGCCTTGGATGTCGGTATGAGCCGGCGCGGCGGCAAGTCCTCTTTTGTCTGCTGCGGCGGCGGGCTGGGGCTAGATGCCGGCGCCCCGGTCGATCAGTCCGGTTTGGCGCTCCACTTCGACCAACAGGGCGTGCAGGCTTTTGTCGCTGAACCCTTCGGCTTCCAGCTTACGCACGGTGTTGATCAAGTAGTCGCGATTCAGCCCCGCGCAGCCTTGCGCGTCCATGATGATCGAGGCGGCCTGCTCCATCCCCAGGTCACCGGCATAATGACGGTGCTTGCGGTCGGCGACAAAGGTGTAGGCCGGTACCGAGCGGCAATCGTCGAGTTGCACGGTCAGCGTCTTGGCCACGTAGGCATAGCCCACAAGCTCGCGCTCGTTCAGGTACTCCACTACCAACTCACGCTCGGCTGCCGGTACACGAAAGGCCAGGCCCCGGCACGAGCCGCCGTTATCCAGCCCCAGCACCAGGCCGGGATGGGCCGGGGTGCCCCGGTAATGCAGCGAGTACAGGCAGAAGGAACGGTGCCAGCCCTTCAGCAGGGCCGGGCGCATCTCGGCGAACTCAAAGCCAGGCCGCCACATCAGCGAGCCGTAGCCGAACACCCAAAGATCATCAATCGTGGTCATGGCCGGCACAATGGACCAGCATCGGTCATGCGTCCAGTTCAGCGAGCGGTAGGCTGCCATACCGGCGGCGTCATGACGGCCCGCCGCCGCGTCGTGCTCCCCCTCCCATCCGTCCAGGCCAGGAAGGCTGGAATTCCGTTCGGCATAGTTATATAGAGGACACTTCGCATCTCGCTCATGCGAGAGGGCCAACACGAATATTCGAGGACTCGATGGCCGCAGTGTGGACGCCGGATAGCTGGCGCTCGAAACCGATCGTTCAGGTTCCCACCTACCCCGACAAGGCCAAGCTTGCCGAAGTCGAAGAGACCCTGTCGCTCTATCCGCCGCTGGTGTTTGCCGGCGAGGCCCGCCGCCTCAAGGCGTCGTTGGCCGATGTGGCCGAGGGCAAGGCGTTTCTGCTGCAGGGCGGTGACTGCGCCGAGAGCTTCCTCGAGTTTCGCGCCAACAACATCCGCGACACTTTCCGGGTGCTGCTGCAGATGGCGGTGGTGCTGACCTATGGCGCCGCCATGCCGGTGGTCAAGGTCGGCCGCATGGCCGGCCAGTTCGCCAAGCCGCGCTCGGCCGACACCGAGACCTTCGACGGCGTCGAGCTGCCCAGCTATCGCGGCGACATCATCAACGGTTCGGATTTCACCCCCGAGGCCCGCATCCCCGACCCCGAGCGCATGCTGCGCGCCTACAACCAGTCGGCCGCCACGCTCAACCTGCTGCGCGCCTTTGCCCAGGGCGGCTATGCCGACCTGCACAAGGTGCACCAGTGGACGCTGGGCTGCGTGTCGGACTCGCTCCAGGGCAAGCGCTACGAGGATCTGGCCGCGCGCCTGACCGAGACGCTGGCGTTCATGGAGGCGTGCGGGCTGACTTCCGAGACCACGCCGCAGATCCGCGAGACCGATTTCTTCACCTCGCACGAAGCCCTGTTGCTGCCCTATGAGCAGGCGCTGACC
>JAEZFE010000237.1 GCA_023437865.1 Pseudomonadota bacterium
GTGTCATCCTCATCGTCGGCGGCGGCCTGATGATGTGCATGGCGAACCTCGTCAAGTCGGCCTACGAGATCAAGGTGCAGATGAACGCCGAGGTCGAGGAACGCCTGACGAAGATGGGCGAAGACCTTGACAAGAAGTCGCGCTGGATCAAGCGCGACCTGCTCGAGGAGATCGAGAAGATCAAGGCCGCCCTCGAAACCGACAATGCCCGCAAGATCGAGGATCTGAGCGCCAGCTTGCTGGCCCGCGTGGAAGGGTTCGAAGCCTTGTTGCGGGCAGAGCGCACCGAATGGGTTCAGGCCATCGAGGCCGACCGTCGCGACCTCCAAGCAATGGACACCCGCATCAAGTCGCTCTCGGGCCGCGTCGGCAAAAAACCCGACGAGGCCCCCAAGCCCGCCGAGCTCACCGAGGGGCAGCCAGCCGCCGCCACGGCCCCGGCGCCCGCACCGGCAACCCCACCGGTCAAGAGTGCAGGCCCCACCCCCGTGGGGGTGTACCTGCAGGAACTGGGCAACGGCACCCGCTAGCCCTTACTTCTCGCGCATGGCGTTGTTGAGCGCCCGGCTCAGCGGCGACAACAGGTATTCGAGCGCCGTGCGGCCATCGCTGGTGATCAGCACGTCGGCCTGCATGCCGGGAACCAGGGGACCGGGCAACCCCGTCAGCGAATCGGGTCTCAGCCAGACGCGCGCCAGATAGTAAGGCGCATTGTTGTTGTGCTCGTCATGCAGCAGGTCGGCCGAGACCTGGGTCACCTCGCCCCACGCCGGCGGCGTGACACCGCGCAGGAAGGTGCGGAAGCGGACCTGGGCCTCGCGACCGGTATGCACGCGGTCGATATCCTCGGGCGGCACCTTGGCCTCGACGATCAGGGTCTCGTTGCGCGGCACCACATCCATCAACGCCTCGCCGGGCTGGATGACGGCGCCCACCGTGTGGAACTTGGACCCCACCACCACACCGTCCTGCGGGCTGCGCATCACGGTGCGGTTCAGCGCATCGGCCACGGCGGTCAGCTGTTGCTCCAGGTCACGGGCATGACCTTCGACCTCGCGCAGGGTCGCCGCCACCTCGTCCATCTGCTTATAGGTGATGTTGGCGATCTCAAGCTCGGTCGATGCCTCGGCCTGCCGCAGCCGGGCGATACGGGCGGAATAATCATCGCGCTGACCGGTCAGCCGCTCGCCCTCGCGCTGAAGCGCCAGCAATTGCGGTTTCCGGCCGAGGCCCCGATTGACCAGGTATTGGGTGGACTCGATCTCCTCCCGGATCAGCTTGAGCTGGCGATCCGCCGAAATCTGCTCGGCGGCCAAAGCCTCTGCCTCGCGCTCGTTGAGTACGATGCGCTTCTTCAACACCGCAATCTGTCCGTCGATCATGGCACGGCGGGTGTTGAAGACTTGCTCTTGGGCGGCCATGACCTCGCGCGCCTTGGGGTGGTCGGGATTGGTCATGGCGGAAAAATCCACCTTCTCGGCCCCTGTGCGTTCCGCCAGCAGGCGGGCGCGGGTCGCCTGGGCGTCCCATAGCTGGTAGGTCAACTGATCCCAGCGGGCGCGGGTCGCGGTGTCATCGAGCAGCACCAGCGGTTGACCGGCCTTCACCTCGTCACCATCGCGCACCAGGATGGTGCGGATCATGCCGCCTTCCTTGTGCTGGATGGTCTTGCGGTAGTTCTCGACCTTGACCTCGCCATGGGCCACCGCCGCCGAGTGCAGCGGCGCCGACCCCAGCCACACGCCCACGCCGCCAAAGGCGACGGCAATGGTGGCCAGGCCGATGCGGGCAGCCAGCTTGCCGCCAACCTCGTGTTCGGGCGGGGCCGGGGTATAAAGGGGGCCGCCGAGGCGGCGGATGACGCCGGTCATGACCGGACCTCCTTGACCGCCTGGGGCTTGATCTGCGGATTGCCCTGGGGCGTGGGCGGCAGCACGCGGGCCATGACCTCTTCGCGGGCGCCCAGCATGTCCATGCGGCCGTCGCGCAGCAGCAGCAGGCGGTCCACGGTCATCAGCACCCGGGCGCGGTGGGCAATGACGATGGTGGTGATGCCGCGTTCACGCGCCCGTATCAGTGCGCGGATCAGTGCGTTCTCCCCCTCCGAGTCGAGATTGGAATTGGGCTCGTCCAGCACCAGCAGCCGGGGCTCGCCATAGAAAGCCCTAGCGATGGCGATGCGCTGGCGCTGGCCGCCCGACAGGTTGCGAAGCGCGTCGGCGATCTCAGTGTCATAGCCCAAGGGCAGACGCAGGATCATCTCGTGCACGCCGGCGAGTTGAGCTGCCTCGATAACCCGCCCGTCATCGGGCACGGCCATGCGGGCGATGTTGCGTTTGATGGTGCCGGGAAACAGCTCGATGTTCTGCGGCAGATAGCCCACGTGGCGGCCCAGATCCTCGCGCGCCCAGGTGGCCACATCCGCGCCGTCCAGCCGGGCGCGGCCCTGGGTCGGCGGCTGGATGCCCAAGAGGATGCGGGCCAGGGTCGACTTGCCCGCCGCCGACGGGCCGATGATGCCAAGCGCTTCACCGGGACGCATGTCCAGCTCGATACCGGACAGGACGGGGCGCTCCAGGTGGGGCAGCTCGAAGCTGACACGTTCCAGCGTCACCCGCCCCTGCGGCGTCGGCAGCACGGTGGAGGCACGGGCCGGCGGCGGGCGGTTCAGCTCGCGCTGGATGCGGCCATAGGCGGTGCGGGCCCCAATGAAATTCTTCCATGACCCCACCAGGCTTTCCACCGGCGCCAAGGCACGGGTCAACATGATGGAGGCGGCCACCACCGAACCGGTGGACAGATGGTCGTTGATGGCAAGCCAGGCGCCCAGCGCCACCACCGCCACCTGGACCAAAAAGCGCCCGAAACGGGCAATGGCGGCCAGCAGGGC
>JAEZFE010000246.1 GCA_023437865.1 Pseudomonadota bacterium
TTTCCAGATTGTGGTTGAACACATCCGGAGCGGCCGTGGCCACCGCCGCGATGGCACCAGCCTTGTCGCGGAAATGAGGGGTCAGTATCTCAACGGTGCAGTCGGAGGCCAGCGCCCGGATGCGCTCGATGGAGGCGACGAACTGGAAGGCGCCGCCATCGGGCAGGTCGTCGCGGTCCACCGAAGTGATCACGACATGCTTGAGCCCCATGGAGCGCACGCTGTCGGCCAGATGCTCGGGCTCCATCAAATCCACGGCGCCAGGCTTGCCGGTCTTCACGTTACAGAACGCGCAGGCGCGGGTGCAGGTGTCACCCAGGATCATGAAGGTGGCGTGCTTGTGCTTCCAGCACTCGCCGATATTCGGGCATGCCGCTTCCTCGCACACCGTATGCAGGTTCTTGTCCCGCATCAGCTTGCGCACCTCGGCGGCTTCCTGACTGGTGGGCGCCTTGACGCGAATCCAGTCCGGCTTGCGCGGAGACGGATTGTCCGGCTTGTGGGCTTTCTCGGGATGGCGGAGAGCGGGCTTGTCGGTCATGGCTTGGATATGTTCCAGCGCGCGGATGCGGTCAAGGAAATCCGTAATACAAGCCCCCTCTCCCGCTATCGCGGAAGAGGAGGCGCCCAGGAAAAGCTAGAAGTGGATGGCGCGGCCATAGGCCGACAGCACCGCCTCGTGCATCATTTCCGACAAGGTCGGATGCGGGAAGACGGTGTGCATCAGGTCGGCCTCGGTGGTCTCCAGCGTCTTGGCGACGGTGTAGCCCTGAATCATCTCGGTCACTTCCGCGCCGATCATGTGGGCCCCCAACAGCTCGCCGGTCTTGGCGTCGAACACCGTCTTGACCAACCCCTCGGCCTCGCCGAGCGCGATGGCCTTGCCGTTGCCGATGAAGGGGAAACGGCCGACGCGGATCTCGTAGCCCTTCTCCTTGGCCTTCTTCTCGGTCAGGCCGACGCTGGCAACCTGCGGGTGGCAATAGGTGCAGCCCGGGATGTTGCGGATGTTCATGGGGTGCACGTGGTTCAGGCCGGCGATCTTCTCGACGCAGATGATGCCTTCGTGGCTGGCCTTATGGGCGAGCCACGGCGGCGCGGTCAAATCGCCGATAGCGTAGACGCCCGGCTCGTCGGTGGCGCAAAACTGGTCGGTAACCACATGGCCCTTCTCGACCTTCACCTTAGTGCCCTCAAGGCCGATGTTCTCGATGTTGGCGACGACGCCGACAGCCGAGATGACGCGATCGACGACGATCTCCTCGATCTTGCCATTCACCTCGACCTGGACCGCCACATTGGTGGCCGACTTCGTCAGGCCCTTCACGGTGGCCGAGGTCATGATCTTCATGCCCTGCTTCTCGAACGACTTGCGCGCGAAGGCCGAGATTTCCTCGTCTTCCACCGGGATCACGCGGTCCATGACCTCGACCACGGTGACCTGGGCGCCCAGGGCGTTGAAGAAGCTGGCGAATTCGATACCGATGGCGCCCGAGCCGATGACCAGCAGGCTCTTGGGCATGGTGTCGGGGACCAGGGCTTCCTTGTAGGTCCATACGAACTTGCCGTCGGGCTCCAGGCCCGGCAGCACGCGGGCACGGCCGCCGGTGGCGAGAATGATGTGCGGGGCGGAGATGACACCCGCGTCCTTGCCCTCAACCTGCACCTTGCCCTTGCCGGCGAGCTTGCCGTGGCCGTCAAACACGGTGACCTTGTTCTTCTTCAGCAGGCCCTTGACGCCCGCCGACAGCTGGGCCGAGACGCCGCGCGAGCGCTTGACCACGGCGGGCAAATCGAACCCGATGCCCTGGGCCGACAGGCCGTAAGAGGCGGCATGCTGCATGTTGCGATAGACGTCGGCCGAGCGCAGCAGCGCCTTCGTCGGGATGCAGCCCCAGTTGAGGCAGATGCCGCCCAGGTGCTCACGTTCCACCAGCGCGGTCTTCATGCCGAGCTGGGCGGCGCGGATGGCGGCCACGTAGCCGCCCGGACCACCGCCGATGACCACCAGGTCGAAGCTGTTCTCGGGCATTTTCTTCTCCACAAAGCTCATTGTTGTTCCCCCTGAAGGGTCGTCTTGGATGCCGCGCGGCGCCCCGCGCGCGCCGGCCTACTCGCGCGTGCCGGGGAAATGTTGGGCCAGCCGCCCCTCGACTTCGAGGTCGTACATTTCACCCAGGCGCCAGAGGTGGAGGCCAACGACCTCGCGGAAGGCGCCAAGCAGCTGGAAGAAAGCGAAGGTGGGCATGGAAAAGCGGCGGCCGGACTTCTTGTCCCACGCCTCCGCCTCGTCCAGGTATTTGCGGCAAGCGGCGCGCATGGCCGCCAGCGTATGGTTGGCAAGAGCGTCGTCGGGCAGCAGCAGACGGGTATCAGCGATCAGCCGGCGCAGCTCGCCGAC
The DNA here is from genome assembly GCA_023437865.1 of Pseudomonadota bacterium. GTDB lineage: Bacteria > Pseudomonadota > Alphaproteobacteria > Rhodospirillales > Magnetospirillaceae > Magnetospirillum. Next base: position 2,402 of record JAEZFE010000246.1, read on the forward strand.
GGCGCGATAGCAGCGCTCCTGCTCCTCGGGCATGACCATGTGCCCGTTGAACAACGGGTTACCTTCGAGCATGGCGACCAACCCGGCGAGAGCCTGGGATTCCGCCGCCGAGGGTAATTCCCCGAGGGTTTGCGTAAGGACGGCCACGGGGCGGTCCAGTTCACGTACCTTCACCCGCATTGCAGTTACCTTTTCGTCACCCGGCGGTTAAGGGACGCCAGGCTTGGTCCATGTCGAACATGAGGTCATGATCAGCCACATAGGCCCATAGGAAGGCCTGGAAGTCGCCGCCGCATTGCGCGTCCACATAGGCTGCCAAAGCCTGGGCCTTGGCCTCGTAGACCGGCTGCATGTCGAACTGCCAGCCCAGGCCGGCACGGCGGACGCGAAGGGTGCCGCCCTCGTCCTCGCCGGCCAGCACGCGGCGGACCAACCAATTGCCCTCTTCGTCCATACCGGCATGCTCGCCGATGGTGAGTTCCTCCACCAGCGCATCCAGATAGGGAAACGCGGTGAAGGCCATCAGGAAGGTGGCGTGGCTGGGCGCGCCGGCGATATCGGCGGACACCGGCATGCCGCGGAAGCGGGTGACGAAGAATTGCGTGAGCGGATCGCGGGCGGCCAGGTTATCCCTGCCCTCGCCCGCATAGATGCTGCCCAATTGCTCGCCCCAGGACAGGCATTCCCCGAACAGAGCGGCACCGGCCTGAGCCATGCGCCCCTCGCGCAGATTTTCCTTCCAGGTTTCGAACGCCGTCCGAACCGACGGCATTCCACGCGCAATCTCTTCCTTCTCCATCACCCAGTCCCTCTTTTTAGCCCTCATGCGCATCACCCTGATCGAGGGGGAGCACTTCACCGTCCACCTGTCCATTCTGCAAATCGTCATCGTGCTGCTGACCGTGGTGCTGATGGCGGCGTTCACCTGGAT
>JAEZFE010000380.1 GCA_023437865.1 Pseudomonadota bacterium
GCTCGCCCTTGGCGTAGCGGTTGCCCATCTCTTCCAGGCCGACGACCTTGATCTTCGAGGCCTTGCCGGCGGCGCCGAAGGCTTCGTAGCGGTCCTTGCAGATGCCCTTCATGCCGGCCATGGCGACCTTGTTGTAGTCGCGCGGGTCGAACTTCTTGGGCTCGTCATGGAAGAACTTGCGCATGGAGCCGGTGACGGCCATGCGCAGGTCGGTGTCGATGTTGATCTTGCGCACGCCGTGCTTGATGGCCTCGACGATCTCCTCGACCGGCACGCCATAGGTCTCGCCCAGGGCGCCGTCGTACTCGTTGATGATCTTCAGCCATTCCTGCGGCACCGAGGACGAGCCGTGCATCACTAGATGGGTGTTGGGGATGCGGGCATGGATCTCCTTGACGCGGGAGATCGCCAGCACGTCGCCGGTCGGCGGACGGGTGAACTTGTAGGCGCCGTGGCTGGTGCCGATGGCGATGGCCAGCGCGTCCACCTGGGTCAGCTTGACGAACTCGGCGGCCTCGTCGGGGTCGGTCAGCAGCTGGGAATGGTCCAGCTTGCCCTCGGCGCCGACGCCGTCCTCTTCACCGGCCATGCCGCTTTCCAGCGAGCCCAGGCAGCCCAGCTCACCCTCGACCGACACGCCGCAGGCATGGGCCATCTTCACCACGTGGGCGGTGGTGGCGACGTTATACTCCCAGTCGGACGGGGTCTTGCCGTCTTCGCGGAGCGAGCCGTCCATCATGACCGACGAGAAGCCGGACTGGATGGCGCGGGCGCACACCGCCGGGCTGGTGCCGTGGTCCTTGTGCATGCACAGCGGGATGTTCGGATAGGCCTCGAGCGCGCCCAGGATCAGGTGGCGCAGGAAGGGCTCGCCGGCATACTTGCGGGCGCCGGCGGAAGCCTGAAGGATGACCGGGCTGTCGGTGGCCGCAGCGGCCTCCATGATGGCCTTGACCTGCTCCAGGTTATTCACGTTGAAGGCGGGGATGCCGTAGCCGTGCTCGGCCGCGTGATCCAGAAGCTGCCGCATGGAAACGAGAGGCATACCAGTTCTCCCTTTAGGCTTATTGTTTAAACGCGGGCCAGGGCGGCCTGGGCCACCGCGTCGGCGGTGATGCCGAAATGCTGATACAGCTTGTCGGCCGGGGCCGAGGCGCCGAAGCCGGTCATGCCGACCACCGCACCGTCGAGCCCGACATAGCGCTCCCAGCCGAAGGTACCCAGCGCCTCGACGGCGACACGGACGGTGCCCTCACCCAGGACGGAGGCACGATACTCCTTCGACTGGCGGTCGAACAGCTCCCAGCAGGGCATCGACACAACGGCGGCCTGGACACCCTTTTCGGCCAGCTTCTGGCGGGCTTCGAGGGCCAGCGAGACCTCCGAGCCGGTAGCGAGCAGGGTGACCTGCCGCTTGCCGTCCGCTTCCGCCAGAACATAGCCGCCCTTGGCGGTCAGGTTCTCATCGGTATGAACGGTGCGCAGAGTGGGCAGGTTCTGGCGCGACAGCGCGAAAACCGAGGGGCCCTTGGTGTTGAGCAGGGCGGCCTCATAGGCCTCCATGGTCTCGACCGCGTCAGCGGGGCGGAACACCAGCACGTTGGGCGTGGCGCGCAGGGCGGCCAGCGTCTCGATGGGCTGGTGGGTGGGGCCGTCTTCGCCCAGGCCGATGGAATCGTGGGTCAGCACGTAGAGTACGCGCTGCTCCATCATGGCGCTCATGCGCAGCGCCGGCCACAGGTAGTTGGCGAAAATCAGGAAGGTGCCGCCATAGGGGATGAAGCCGCCATGCAGCGCCAGGCCGTTCATGGCCGCGGCCATGCCGTGCTCGCGGATGCCGTAATGGATGTAGCGGCCGGCGTACTCGCCGGGCTGGATCGACGGCGCGCAGGCCTTGGTGTTGGTCAGGTTCGAGTGGGTCAGGTCAGCCGAGCCGCCGATCATCTCGGGGATGGCGGCGGTCAGCACTTCCAGGGCGTCCTGGCTGGCCTTGCGGGTGGCCACCTTGGGTTGCTCGGTCGAGATCTTCTGCTTGAAGGCGGAGACGGCATCCTGCCAGCCCGCCGGCAGCGAACCGTCCTGGGTGCGGGCGAATTCGGCCTTCTTGGCGAGGTCCAGCTTGCCGAAGCGGCCTTCCCAGGCGGCGCGCTCGACCTGGCCGCGCGCGCCGGCGGCGCGCCAGGCGGTCAGCACATGCTCGGGCACCTCGAACGCACCGGCATTCCAGCCGGCGGCCTCGCGGGCGGCCTTAATTTCGTCGGCGCCCAGCGGGGCACCGTGCACCTTCTCGGTGCCCGACTTGGTGGGGGCACCCTTGCCGATGACGGTGCGGCAGGCGATCAGGGTCGGACGGTCGGCCTTGCGGGCAGCCTCGATGGCGGCGGCGATGTCGTCGAAATCATGGCCGTCGCACGCCAGGGTGTTCCAGCCGGCGGCGGCGAAGCGCGCCTTCTGGTCGTCGGAGGTGGACAGGGCGGTGTCGCCATCGATGCAGATGTGGTTGTCGTCCCACAGCACG
>JAEZFE010000395.1 GCA_023437865.1 Pseudomonadota bacterium
CCCTCTAGGGTTGTGTCGTCCGAGAAGAGGGTAGGGTGATGGCTGCATTCCTTGGCTTTGTGTTGCTTGCCACGATCATCGCAATTCCGGTGGGGGTGGTATGGCCGAGAACAATTTTGTGGAAGGCGGCGGCGCCGACACGTGGCAAGGCCCTCGCGGTTTCGATCGCCGCCATGTTCGCGGCCAGCTTCGCATGGGTAAGCGCCGTGTCCGAGCCCAGCGAAACGACCGTGGAACAGCCTCAGGTCCCGGTTGCTAAGGTGGTGCAGGAACAACCCGTCCAGGCTGCGTTGCCAGTTGCCGAGCCCCTGCCGCCCGGGATGAAGGAGAAGATCATCTCCTTGTCCAATGCTGGGCTGGTGTCTGCTGTCAGGAACGAGGCGCCGCGCCTGTCGAAAGTCGCGGAGGAAAAGCGCGGCCCGGTGATGGTAGAAACCTACGTGTCTGAACCCAGCAAGGTGCACCTGACCCTGGAAACTCTGCCCGGCCACGGCCTTCTGCCGCAGAACCCGGCTGTTCTTAAGGCAAGCATGACGCGGCCACTGGCCGATAAGCCGTCCCAACTCGACGGCGGCCTCGCCAAGACCATCGATGCCTTTGTCTTCTTCAGTGCCCCCGATTGGCACGAGGCTGAACAAAAGGCCTTCGTCGGGGAGTGTCTGATGACACTCATCAGTAGCGGCTGTGACAGCACGATCCGAGGAGTGCGTGTTGTGGCCAAGCGATATGGCACCGACGCCTTCAAAATCGAGACGTTCCGCCCCTGATTGGGCGCTTTGGTTAGCCGCCAGCATCAGCAACTCCCCCGGAACTGGCACGGCGTCTGGAAGGTGCCGGCCCACATGCCGCGCTTGGCGGCTTTGGCCTCGGCCTGCTGGGGCAGGTAGGTCTGTTCGAAGCGCGGATCGACCACCGCCCAGCCCTGGGCCACCATCCAGGCGCCCAGATCGGTGCCGCCGACGCGGCAGCGGCCCAGCGGGCGGCCATAGGAATGGCGGCCATTCAGGTCACACGACACGTTCTTGTCCTTGACCAGATCGGCCAGGGCAGCGGCGGCCTCGATGCCGCAGGGCCATTCCAGCCCGACGCGCTGGCAGGTTTGCTTACCCTCGGGCGCGTCGATGCCCAGCATGCGGATCTTGGTCAGCGACAGCATGATGGTGTCGCCGTCGATCACCAGGGCATCGCCGGCCAGCGATTGCAGGCGCGCCTTGCCTCCAGCCTGGGTGGCGGCTGGCGCCATCAGCGCCGCCGCGAGCAGGGCGACCACAGCCGCCCTCACGCTGCACCCCCGGCCAGCTTTTGGGCCGGCAGGCCCCGGCTGACGCCGTCGCGGTGCAGCAGGGCGGCGATGCGCAGGATCTGCGGGGGGATGCCATGGTGATGGGCGACGGTGTCGGCGATGGCTTCCAGCGCCTCGACGTCCTTGGCAAGCCGCTCCAGATCGCCCGCCATCAAGAACGCCTGGGCGGGCTCGATGGCGGCCCCGGTGTTCAGGCCGAAGGCGATGTAACGGATGTGTTCGCTTGTCAGCATTCTTGCCCCCTCGGCTATTCGCTGTCCGCCACGGTTTCGCGCCGATAAGGTTCGCCGCAGAACGGGCAGTAGGATGGGATCATCAGCGGCGGCTTCTGCTTGTTGCGGGGTTCCAGCTTCTCCACTTCGAGCTTGGGAAACGTCTGGCCGGTCAGCAGATTGAAGGTCACGCCAAGCTTGGCGTTACGCTGGGCCAGCAACTTGTCGACGGTGGTGATGCAGTCGCACATCGTCTCAGCCCTCCCCGCTGCAGGAATCGCCCAGCGTCTTGGCCAGGTCATAGACGCGCTTGCGGATGGCGGTGTCAGTGATGCGGTAATAGGCGCGCACCAGTTCCAGGGTTTCGCGGCGGGTCATGGGGTCGATGTCGGCGCTGCCGGTGGACAGCGGCGCGGTGCCGGCGGTTTGACTGGCCGGGCCGCTGGCGGCGGTGGTGTCGTCCATGTCGTCGTAGAAGAAGCCCACGGGCACGTCGAGGATGCGGGCCATGTCGAACAGGCGCGAGGCGCCGACGCGGTTGGCGCCTCGTTCGTATTTCTGGACCTGTTGGAAGGTCAGGCCCAGCAGGTCGCCCAGGCGTTCCTGGCTCATGCCCAGCATGGTGCGGCGCAGGCGGATGCGGCTGCCCACATGCACGTCGATGGGGTTGGGCGCGCCGTCAGGCGTGCGGCCACGGGTGTTTGTGCGAGTAAGGGTGGTGATGGCGTTCATGATGATCCCCCTCGGTCGGGTGGTTCAGGCCCAGGCGCGGCGACGGGCGGCGCGCTTGCGGGCGGGTCGAAGGAACGAGTTGAGAAGTGCGCTGATGGAAAGCATGGGCGCCTCCTAGAGCGATTCCGCTACAGCAGCCGTGGCGATCCCCATGCACAGGATGGACAGACCTGCCCAGAAGGACCCGTGCGTGACGGCGATGTAGACCATGGCGACGGTTGCAGCTGCGAGGCCGACAACGGCGATGGCGCGTGCGATATGCATGGGGCTCCTCTTGGTCATGCCGTCTCTCCCGTGCTGGCGTCGGCGGTGCCGAACATGTCTATCTGGTTGGGATCGGGCTCGGCTTCGGCGCGGCCCTGGCTGAAGGACCGGCCCAGCGGAATGATGATTTCGGGGTTGGGCAGCGACGACGGCACCAGCGTGCGCACTGGGGTCAGCGCGGCGACGAAGATGTGGCCGCACTTGGCGTTGCTGCAGACGTAGCGGAACTCGCGATAGGTCAGGGTGATCTGTTCGCTGTTCAGCGTGTAGCAGCGCTGGCCGCAATGGGGGCACAAGGTGACGTTGTTGCCCATGGGCTTCATCGGGCGCCCCCATCCCGGCGCCCGTTGCTGGCCAGGAACTGGGCGATGCACACCATGGCCTGGGTCAGTTCGCGTTCGACGTCGGGCCATTCGATGTGGTCGATGCGCAGATCGGTCCAGGCCTTGGCCAGTTCGGCGGCGCCCTCGATCACCTCTTTCAGCGTCTGGCCGGCGGGGGCGGCGCCCTCCACGCGGAAGGCGCCGGCCAGCCCGGCCCGCAGCAGCAGCGGGGCGGCGAAATCGGGGCCCAGCACGTCCATCAGCACAATGCCGGTGGCGAGGTCGGGCAGGGTGCTGCGCCCCAGATAGCGCTGCAACGTCGCTTCCGACCGGCCACAGACCAGCGACAGCGCCCCGGCATCGGCGAACCGTTTGCCCGGCCCGAGGGCGGCGCGCAGCACGGTGGGGAATATTTCCCGCACATCTGCGACCGTCTGCTGCCAGTTGCTGCATTTATGGCGCATAGCCATGGGGTATCGTCTCCCTAGCCCAAACGGCGATTATCGATGCGGGTGGGGGCACCACCTTCGGTCACGGGGGCGCGCCAGCGGTCGGGCCACAGTTCCCACAGGGGAACCCGCAGAAACTCGGAGATAGCGCGCTCGCCAGGGATGTTGCGGGCAGCCACCGCGCGCTGACAGGCTGAGGGGTGCAGGCCGTTGTCCACGGCCAGCTTCTTCAGGTTGCTGCCCTTTTTCTCGATGGCAGCCCTGATATCGGGGCGGGTCCATGTCTGATTGCTGCTTCCCATGTGCGTCCTGCTTGGCGATGGGGTATAACTGGTTATCGGTGACCAGATGATGCTCGAAATACGATGCACAATGCAACAGAAAAAGCGCCTGTTGGTGGGTGTGCTGCGTCCAATGTGTTGCTAAAAGCTCAATTTCAGCGCTATTCCAGAGGCTTACCTAAGTGAGTGATGCATTTTCAGAGCGTCTGGGGGCGGCGCGCAAGCATCTCGGCCTGACCGTTGCTGCCATCGCCAAGGAATGCGGTAAGGACCGCAACACCTGGGGGCGGTACGAGAGCGGGGCCAATCGTCCGGATGCCGACACCCTGGCCGTGCTGCACAGCAAGGGCATCAACATCAACTGGCTGATGTCTGGTGAGGGCAACATGCTGCGCGGCGCGGCGCCCGCCGCGCCCGGCGTGGGTGCGGTAATGGGGTTTGCCGAATGCGGCCTGCGCGGTTGGTTTCAGGAATCGCCAACGG
>JAEZFE010000036.1 GCA_023437865.1 Pseudomonadota bacterium
GTTCATGACTTCCCCGTCCTCCCGTCCCGTGTTGTCGCTGGTCGTGCCCATGTTCAATGAATCGGGCAATGTGGACCGGCTTTTCGCCCGGCTTGGCGAGGTGATGGCCGAACTGGGCGAGACTTACGAAATCGTCTGTGTGGATGACGGGAGCCGCGACGACACGGTTGCGCGCGCCATCGGCCACCATGGCCGGGACCCGAGGATAAAGGTGGTGGAGCTGTCGCGCAACTTCGGCAAGGAGCTGGCGCTGACCGCAGGCTTGCAGCACACTACCGGCCAGGCGGTGGTGATGATCGACGCCGATCTTCAGCACCCGCCCGAGATCATCAAGGATATGCTGGCTAAATGGCGCGAGGGCTTTGAGATGGTCATCGCCGTGCGCCGTGGCCGCGACGATGAAAGCCCGTTCAAGCGGGCCGGCGCGAACGCGTTCTACCGTCTGTTTGCCCAGGTGTCCGAGGTCAGCCTGCCCCAGGGCGCCGGCGATTTCCGCCTGCTCGACCGTAAGGTGGTGGACGTGCTCAATGCCATGCCCGAGCACACCCGTTTCATGAAGGGGCTGTATGCTTGGGTCGGCTTCAAGCAGGTCGCCATCCCCTACGACGTGGCGCCGCGCGCCGCCGGCTCGACCAAGTTCAACGCCTTCCGCCTGTGGCGGCTGGCCATCGACGGCATCACCTCGTTAACCTCGGTGCCGCTCAAGGTGTGGACCTTCATGGGCATGCTGGTGGCGGCCTTCGCGCTGCTTTACGGCTTCGTCTTCGTCATCAAGACGCTGATCCTGGGCATCGACGTCCCCGGCTACCCGTCGCTGATCGTCGCCATTACCTTTTTCTCGGGCGTTCAGCTGATCTCGCTCGGCGTCATCGGCGAGTATCTTGGCCGCGTGTTCTCGGAAGTGAAGAACCGCCCGCTCTACGTGGTGCGCAATGCAGTGGGCTTCGACGAGGCAAACCGCCCCTGACCTTGCCCCTTTCTGGTCACACCGATCAGACCCATCGATTTCGTAGATTGTCCATGCGGATAGTCTTGAACCGATGGAGAGCGCAAATGGTGACCCAGATCCTCGACGACGTGCGTCGCATCTTGCTCAGCCTTTTGTTCGTCGTCGCTTTCGGCTGGATGGCGGCCCAATTGGTACCGGGCGGCGAGCCCGGCGCCCGGCAGCCTGCCCAGATCGCCCTGGCCGGCGACGTGGTGCCGCCCCATCCTTGATCTTTCTGGCGGGCTGCGTCGCGGCCCGCCGTCTCACACGCACACTGTAACCAATGGCAGTTCAGCGGCTTCCTCCAGCAGGTGCTCGGTGATCTGCTCCGCCAGCGAGGTCAGCACGTCTTCCGGAAGGGGGGTGGCGCGGGACGCCCAAAGCTGGTCAATCGATTGCCGGAGCCGGTGATGCGCCCGCGCGTGGGCGGCGAATGTGGCATAGCCCAGCGGCTGCACCCACTGCTCCTCAGCGGCGAACTGCGTGGCGACGTGGGCCTGCAACTCGTCGAGTGCGGCAGGGATCAGGTCGTGCCGGCGCATGCTGTGGAGGAGGATGAGCGCATTGGTCAGGCCAGCCACCCGGCGGCGTTGTTCGTCGAGCCTGGGGATGCCGGTGGCCATGGCGGCGGACCAGCGGATGGCGATGCGGGGCTGATGCGGGCGAATGAGCGTCATCGGGAATAGTCCAATGGTTACACCCTTCAACCTGCCCGAAACCCTTGAACAAAATTTCGGGGCATGGTGAATGGTATATGACCAAAGACTGCCTGATCCATAACGAAAGTATGTCACGGGCGTGGCGCCCAGGCGGCGCGCCTGTTGTCGCTAGAGTATGCGGTTGTTCTTGACAAAGGCCGGGTGGGCGCGCCACATCCATTGCATTCTAGCGAATTGGTGGGGAAATGCTTTCCAGCAAGGCAAAATACGGCCTCAAGGCCATGGTGTATCTGACCCGCCACGGGACCGAGGGATCGGTGCTGATTGCCGAGATCGCCGAGAACGAGAACATCCCCAAGAAGTTTCTCGATGCCATTCTGTTGGAACTGAAAAACCGCGGCTTTCTGTCCTCAAAGAAGGGCAAGGGCGGCGGCTATACCCTGGCAAAATCGCCCGAGCGCATCATGGTGGGGGATATTGTGCGCGTGCTCGATGGCCCGCTCGCCCCGGTTCCGTGTGTCTCGCGCACGGCCTATCGCCGTTGCGATGACTGCACTGACGAGACCATGTGTGCGATCCGTGCGGTGATGGGGGAGGTGCGTGACGCCATTGCCGGCATCCTCGACAACACCACTCTGGCCGAGATGGCCCTTCGCAAGAAACCCGAACCCATTTTGATGTACGACATCTGACGGCTGGGCCGCGGACGACTATTTAGCTTGGTGCCGTGCACATGAGCAGTGTCGACGTGTCGGATAAAGATTTCACACAAGAATGTGGTCGTTGGTGAGGTTGAAACTCTGTTTGACAGCCGTGAAATGATAAATCTATAAAGATATAGATTTTCAGGAGGGCTTCATGACCCGGTTCATCGACGAGGAGTGGCTTCGGCTGATTGGTGCAGCATTGCTGGCCTTGGCGGTTGCCACCGGCTGTGCCGCCGTGCTGCCTGGTGCCCACGCCGCCGAGAGCAAGACCCTTCTCAACGTCTCGTATGATCCGACCCGCGAGCTGTACCAGGACATCAACAAGGGCTTCGCCGCCGCCTGGAAGGCCAAGACCGGCCAAGAGCTGAAAATCAACCAGTCGCATGGCGGGTCGGGCAAGCAGGCCCGCTCGGTGATCGACGGCCTGGAAGCGGACGTGGTGACGCTGGCCTTGGCCTACGATATCGACGCCATCGCCCAGAAGGGCCTGATGGCGGCGGATTGGCAAAAGAAGCTCGGCTACAACAGCGCGCCCTACACCTCGACCATCGTCTTCCTGGTCCGCAAGGGCAATCCCAAGAAGATCAAGGATTGGGATGATCTGGTGAAGCCGGGCGTGGGCGTCATCACCCCGAACCCCAAGACCTCCGGCGGCGCGCGCTGGAACCATTTGGCCGCCTGGGGCTATGCGCTGAACAAGTTCGGCAGTGACCAGGCCAAGGCCGAGGAATTCGTCGCCGCCCTCTACAAGAATGTGCCGGTGCTCGATTCGGGCGCCCGCGGCGCCACGATCACCTTCGCCCAGCGCGGCCTGGGCGACGTGCTGCTGGCGTGGGAGAACGAGGCGATTTTGGCACAGAAGGAATTCGGCGGTGGCTTCGAGATCGTCACCCCGTCCACTTCCATCCTGGCCGAGCCGCCGGTGGCAGTGGTCGACAAGGTGGTGGACCGCCGGGGAACCCGTGCCGTCGCCGAGGCGTACGTCAATTATCTGTACACGCCCGAAGCCCAGGCCACCATCGCCAAGCACCACTACCGCCCGCGCGATCCCGAGGTGTGGAAGAATGTTCAGGGCCAGTTCAGCCCGGTCAAGCTGTTCACCATCGACGATGTGTTCGGCGGCTGGCAGAAGGCCCAGGCCACCCACTTCGCCGATGGCGGCGTGTTCGACCGGATCTTCGTGAAGAAATGAGCGCTGTCGCCACCCTGGCCGGGGGACGCCGCCGCGTTCCTCACCGTGTGATCCCCGGCTTCGGCCTGACGCTGGGGTTCACCCTGGTCTACCTGTCGATCATCGTGCTGATTCCGCTGGCGGCCCTGTTCCTTAAGGCCGCCGGTATGAGCGCCGCCCAATGGGTGGCTACCTTCAGCGACTGGCGGGTGCTGGCCTCGCTCAAGCTCAGCTTTGGCGGCTCGCTGATCGCCGCCTGCGTCAACGCCGTGTTCGGCCTTCTCGTCGCCTGGGTGCTGGTGCGCTATGACTTCCCCGGCCGCAAGCTGGTGGACGCCATGGTGGACCTGCCGTTCGCCTTGCCCACCGCCGTGGCCGGCATTGCGCTGACCGCCCTCTACGCTCCCAACGGCTGGCTCGGCGGGCTGCTTGACCCCCTCGGCATCAAGGTGGCATTCACGCCCCTGGGCGTCATCGTCGCCATGATCTTCATCGGCCTGCCGTTCGTGGTGCGCACCGTCGAGCCGGTGCTGGCCGACCTCGACACCGAGGTGGAGGAGGCGGCGGCCAGCCTGGGCGCCGGGCGCTGGCAGACCTTCTCGCGGGTGATCCTGCCCGCTGTCGGGCCGGCGCTGCTGACCGGTTTCTCGCTGTCCTTCGCCCGTGCCGTGGGTGAGTACGGCTCCATCATCTTCATCGCCGGCAACATGCCGGGCGTGTCGGAAATCGCGCCGCTGATGATCGTGACCAAACTCGAGCAATACGATTATGTGGGCGCTACCGCCATCGCGGTGGTCATGCTGGTGGTGTCATTCCTGCTGCTGCTGTTCATCAACGGCTTGCAGAAGTGGCGCCAAGCCCGCCTGAAGGGGGGGTGAGATGGCTCGTCCGACGCTCTCCGAAGGACCGCTGATCCGCTGGACGCTGACCGGCATCGCGCTCGCCTTCCTGGCCCTGTTCCTGGCGTTGCCGCTGCTCGCCGTGTTGACCGAAGCGCTGAAGAAGGGCTTTGGCGCCTACCTCACGG
>JAEZFE010000039.1 GCA_023437865.1 Pseudomonadota bacterium
CCCCTCCGGCGCGGGTCGGGCTTGGCCGCGGGGGGCCTGAAGACCCTCGTCCTCAGCGTTCGATGCAGAGGGCGATACCCATGCCGCCACCGATACACAGGGTGGCGAGACCCTTCTTGGCGTCGCGCTTGGCCATTTCGTGCAGCAGGGTCACCAGCACGCGGCAGCCCGAGGCGCCGATGGGGTGGCCGATGGCGATGGCGCCGCCATTGACGTTGACCTTGCTGGTATCCCAGCCCATGCCCTTGTTGACCGCGATGGCCTGGGCGGCGAACGCCTCGTTGGCCTCGATCAGGTCCAGGTCCTGGTGGTTCCAGCCGGCCTTCTTGAGCGCCTTCTGCGAGGCGGGCACCGGGCCCACGCCCATGACCTTGGGCTCGACGCCGGCAGTGGCCCAGCCGGCGATGCGGGCCAGCGGCTTGATACCGCGCTTGGCCGCTTCGGCGGCGGTCATCAGCACCACGGCGGCGGCGCCGTCATTGATGCCCGAGGCGTTGCCGGCGGTCACGGTGCCTTCCTTGTTGAAGGCGGGCCGGAGCTTAGCCAAGGCGTCAATGGTGGCGCCGATGCGCACGTACTCGTCGGTGTCGAACTGCTTCTCTTCCTTCTTCACCACGATCTTGACCGGGGTGATCTCGTCCTTGAAGCGGCCGGCCTTGATGGCGGCCTCGGCCTTGTTCTGCGAGGCCAGCGCGAATTGGTCCTGCTCGTCGCGGGTGATCTGGAATTCCTTGGCCACGTTCTCGGCGGTCACGCCCATGTGGTAGGAATTGAAGGCGTCGGTCAGGCCGTCGTTGATCATGGTGTCGACGAAGCCCATGGGGCCCATCTTGACGCCGCCGCGCAGATAGCCGGCGTGCTGCGAGTTGGACATGCTTTCCTGACCGCCGGCGACGACGATGCTGGAATCGCCGGCCAGGATCGACTGCATGCCCAGCGCCACCGCGCGCAGGCCGGAACCGCAGACCTGGTTGATGGGCATCGCGGTCGATTCGATGGACAGGCCGGCCTTCAGCGCTGCCTGGCGGGCCGGGTTCATACCGTTGCCGGCGGTGAGGATCTGGCCCATCAGGACTTCATCGACCTGACCGGCCTCGACACCCGCACGGGCAAGCACCTCGCGGATGACGATCTCACCCAGCTGCGCCGCCTGATAACCGGAGAGCGACCCGCTGAACGACCCCACGGGGGTGCGGGTAGCGGCGGCGATAACGATATCGGACATTAATTCTTCTCCTTTTTGGACGTTGCCCGTTGCGGCATCCCCAAAGGAATTAACCGCATTTGTCTTAGTACGGGGCGATATCACGCGCAACCAACCTATTGCATTGCCACGCGCACTAACCATTTGGCGAGGGGGGCATAGACGTCGGTCTTGGCCCGCCCCGACAACAACATTCCCACATGGCCGCCCTTGGCATTCATGATCCGTGCACCGGGGATCGCTTCAGCCAGCGGTCGCGACGATGCGGGCGGCACGATCCGATCGCGTTCGGGAATCACAACCATGGTGGGTACGGAGAGGGTCTCCGGCAATACCGGATGCCCCCCAATGGTCCAGCGTCCCCCAATGGGGGCGTTGTCTCCGTACCAACCGAACAGGCATTCGCGCGCCACCGGGCCCGCCAGCGGCACGCCGTCATTGGCCCAATCCTCCACCGCCACGAAATCTCGCGCCCGTGCGCTTGCGCTTTTCAGCCGGGCGAAGGCGGCAAATTTGCGGGCCACCAGATTGGGGTCCAGGCTGGCGAACATGGCCTGCAGCAGGTCCACCGGCAGGCAACCCGCGGCTTCGATCAGTTTGCCGAGGGGGCCTTCCAACGCTTTTGTCATCGTGCCGGCGCCGGGCTGGGCAGCGTGGAAATCCCACGGTGTGGCCAGCAAAGCCAGCGACTGCACGAGATCGGGGCGCAGCTGGGCTGCGGCCAGCGCCAGGTTGCCACCCATGCAATAGCCGGCCAGCGCCACCTTGCGTCCTGTCTCCGCCGCCACGGCCTCCAGGGCGGCGACCAGCCGTCCGGCGATGTAATCGGTGAGGGCGAAGCCCATCTCCTCGGGACCCGGTGCGGCCCAGTCGAGCAGGAACGGGGCCAGGCCCTTGCCGGCGAGGAACCGCATAAGGCTGCGGCGCGGGGTGAGATCGAGGATATAGGCGCGGTTGATGAGGGACGGCACCACCAGCACCGGCAGGCCGCCGGCTTCGGTACGGTAATCCAGCAATTGCGTGGTGCCCTGGCGCCACGGCGCGGGTGGCTGCGGCATGTCGCGGTGATAGGGGTGGCGGCGATAGGCCGCGATGCCGGCCAGCAGGTCCTCGTGGCGGGCCATGCCCTCGGCGGCAAGGGCGCTGTCCAGCTCAACCCACGCGTCGGGGCCGGCGTCCTCCAGGCTTTGGCGCAGGGCTTCCGCTTCCGCCGTCAAGCCGGGCCTCCAGGGCAGCGAGCCGTTCTTCAACAGCGGCAAGGCGGCGCGCGAGCCCATCAGCGTCGATACGTGCGTCATCAGGTGCAGCGGCAGCGGGCGGGGGCCCGGCCGGGGCGGCTGATGCGGGGACGGTCGGCGGTGCGGCATCGTCTGCTTGCGCCTGGTTGACGGGTGCCGTGGCGCCGGCGGAGGCCGCCTGCAGGATCGCCGTGGGCATCTGGGTCATCATGGTGATGCCCTGAGCCACCGCCTCCGCAAGCGCCGGATCCTTGGTCATGGCGGCCACCTGTTCCTGCCAGAGGTCCAGGTAGCGGCGCGCGAGGGCCCTGAAATCCGGCGGCGCTTCAGACATGACGAAAGTGTACCCCACGGTTGATGTGTTGACCAGTGCGGTGGCGGTTCACTTGATTGCACCGCCATGAAAAATATGTTGCCAATCCCTGAGAATGGGAAAAATCTGATAGCATCAATCCATAAGCCGAAAATGGAAGCGACGCCAAGATGTCCGAAGCCCAGAACGCTGCCTCCCAGGCGCCGATCACCATTAAGAAGTATGCCAACCGGCGGCTCTACAATACGGCGACCTCCAGCTATGTGACGCTCGACCATCTTGCCCAGATGGTGAAGGATGGCACTGACTTCGTCGTCTATGACGCCAAGACCGGCGAGGACATCACCCGCTCGGTACTGACCCAGATCATCGTTGAGGAAGAGGGCAAGGGCGGGCAGAACCTGCTGCCGATCAGCTTCCTGCGCCAGATCATTGGCTTCTACGGGGATTCGCTTGGCGGTCTGGTGCCTCGCTACCTCGAGTATTCCATGTCCTCGTTCTCGCGTAACGAGCAGCAGATGCGCCAGTACATGCAGAACGCGCTGGACGGCCTGTTCCCGTTCAATCCGTTCGAGGAGATGGGCAAGCAAAATATGGCCTTCTTTGAAAGCGCCATGAAGATGTTCTCGCCGTTCTATCCGCATGGTCCCGATGCTCAGGGCCGCCCGGGCGAACCGCAGGTCGAGCCGAAGCTGGAGGATTTGCAGGCGCGCATCAATATGTTGCAGCGCCAGATCGAGGACATCTCCAAGAAGAAATGAGTCCAGTTGCCTGCCGCCTGTCGGCGGGCTTAAGGTGAAGGCGTCAGGCCAATCCAGGGGCATGCGGTGAGCGACCTCGGAACCAGCATCAGCGCGGTGAGTGCCGCCGGGGTTCAGTCCCCGGTGCGCGCCATCGATCCGGTGCGCCGCCGCCTGCCCAGCACCGAGGAAGCCGGTCAGTCCGGGAACGAGCCGTTTGTTCCCTTTAACGCTGCCGGCGATGACTTTGCGATACCCGCTCCGGCGGACAAGCGGGGCGGTGCCCGCGGTGGCTTCGGCAGCCTGCTCGGCGCCTTCACTTCGTTTGTCGCCAGCCTGTTCTCGCAATCCGAAGTCCCGGCGGCCCAGCCCGCCCCCGCTTCCATGCAGGCTGCCACCGCCGCCTACAGCCGTGGGGCTGTCCTGCCCGAAATCGCCGCTTATGAGGTGCTGTCGCCCTCATTGCCGCGCCTGTCCTCCGGCCGCGCCCTCGACCTTTCCGTCTAGCCCGCCCGGACAGGCTTTCGCGCCTGTCTTTTTCCGCCACTATCGCCTGGGGCGGGCCAAGTGGGGTGAGCTTATCCTTACGATTTCGGTTCTCCACACTGGTATTACCGCCAGGGCGGATGCATATACCGTGCGTGAGGAAATGGGCTGTTCTTGGGCAACCGCCGAAACAAGGTTCGTTACTTGCAGGCGCACGGATAAAGACCGCCATGAGAGCGCGTCGGTTGATCTGCCTCTAATAGAAATAAATTAAATAATGAAAGTCGGAAATCTTAGAGGCGCTACAAAATCCAGAATATGCGCTTTTGGTGATTGAACAATCAGGTTGCTTGGCCCGCTTAATCAGACTATGCACAGGGAAACGGTAGCCATGCC
>JAEZFE010000048.1 GCA_023437865.1 Pseudomonadota bacterium
ACCTGAGCCTTGAAGTACGGCTCACCGCGGTCATTGAGAAAGCTGGTGGCCGATACGCCCGTCAGCTCGCCTGGAATATAGCCATAGCGGGCGAAGTCGAAGGTGGTCACCTTGACCTTAACCTTCTGGCCCAGCTTCAAGTGCCCCACATCGCGCGGCAGCACTTTGCTCTCAACCTTCATCTCGCGGTCCACCGGCACGATCTCGCACAGCAGCCCGCCTGGCTGGATGACGGCGCCGGGATTGCGGATTGTCAGGCCCTTGACGTATCCCCGCGCCGGCGAAGTGATCATCAGGCGCTTCACCTTGTCTTCCAGACGGCCGATGCTTTCTTGCACCTGGGCCAGTTCGGACACGGTGATGCCCAACTCATCCATGGCTTGCTTGTGAAGAGTGGATGCCTGATCAGCCAGCCGCTGCTCCATCTCGCGCAAAGAATCGCGGGCAGTGGTGGTTTGGCCGATGGTGCGTGTCAGCTCGCCTTGAACACGGGCCAGTTCGCGCTTGGCGTCGTAGTAGTTGACGCGGCTGATGAGGCCCTTGTTGACCAAATCCTCCTTCATTCCCATGACCGCGGTCAGCGAGGTAATCTGTTCGCGCAGCGCATGCTGCTGATTTTCCAGCACGTGCAGGTCCGAGCGCTTCTGATCGATCTGCGATAGGATCACTGAACGGGCGGTGTCGCGCGCCTGGATCTGCCCCTGATAGATGGCGAGATTATCGGCCACCAGCCGCTCGTAACCCTTACCGAACGTGAGATTGGGCTCGCGACCGTCGGCAAAGGCGCGCAGGCGCTCAGCCTTTAGCAGCAGTGTCATTTCGCGGGCGCGGGTCTGCTCCAGGTCGGCGAGCGCAGCCGCCGGAGATAACTTGACCACGGCTTGGCCCACATCGACCAATTCGCCTTCCTTGACCAATACCTCCTCAACCAGGCCGCCTTCCAGATGCTGCACGGTCTGGACCGAGCCGACCGGCACCACCTCGCCATCGGTCACCGCCACCTCGTCGATGCGGGTCAGCGCCGCCCAGGTAACGAAGGCCAGCACGGCAATACCGGCCAGCAGCATGGTGAAGCGGATTAGAGGCGCGGTGCCGCTCTCTTCCAACTGCACCGCCTGCGCCAGATGGCGCGTGACCCGGCTGGATTGCTTGACCACGGGGCGCGGCGATTGCTCATGCGGCGCCGGAAGGTGGGATTGGCTGGGAACCAGGCTGTTGCTCATGTCAGATCAAGTCCGGTGGAATGCGCGCCCTCACCTCTTCGGCGGGTCCGGCGAGACGCAGATAGCCGCCTTCGAACACCAGGATTCGGTCGGCAAAGCGGAGATGGCTGGGGCGGTGAGTGACCATGAAGATGGTCGACTGGCCGCGGAAGAACTCAACTGCCTGCATGAACTGGCGGTCGCCCTCGAAATCGAGGCCGTTGACCGGTTCGTCGAACAGCATCAGCGGGCTGCGCTTGAGATAGGCGCGGGTCAGCGACAATTTCTGCACGAAGCTGGTGGGCAGGTGGTCGATGGAGCCGTCGCCCACGCGGGTCTCAAGCCCGCGCGGGAGTTGGCGGATTTCATCCCATACATCGGCCATCTCGCAGGCCCAGCGGATGTCGGTATCGGTCGCGGTGGGATGGGCCAGACGCAGGTTCTGCGCGATGGTGCCGAAATACAGATTGCACACCTGCGGCACATAGGCGATGGCGTGACGCAGCTCGATGGGGTCGATCTGGCGGATATCCGAACTGTCGATCCGGATTGAACCCGCCTGCGGGGCATAGAGACCCATGATCAGCTTGATGATGGTTGACTTGCCCGAACCGTTGCGGCCCGTCACGGCAACCACTTCCCCCGGCTCAACGTCGAACGACACGCCGACCAGAGCCGGATCGGCATCGTTGGAATAGCGCAACGACACCCGGTTGAACGAAACCCGCCCCTTCAGGTTCTTGAGCGGCGCCACCATGGCCTTGGGGTCGCGTTCGGAACGCAGGTTCATCAGGCTGTCGATCTGCGCGATGGAGCCCCTGACCTGCTCGATGCGCTGGATCAAAGTGAACGCGGTTTGCAAGGGCGACAGCACCCGCCACACCAGCATCATGGCGGCGATCAGGCCACCGGTGGTCATGGTGCCGTCGATGACACCCAGCACGCCGATAGCGAAAGTCGCCATACCCGACGATACGATCAGGATATTGGAGCCGCCGTTGATCAGCGTAGCGAAGAGGCCGCTCTGAAAGCCGCCATAAGCGGCACGGGCCGACATTTCGCGATAACGCTTGATGATGTTGTGCTCGCCGGCCGACAGCTTGATGGCGCGCATCTTGCCCATGGTCTCGACCAGGAACTCCTGGCGCCGCGACGAAGCCCGGCCTGCCACCGAGACGTTCTTGCGGACCACCGGCATGATCAACGCACCGCCGAGGATGAACAGAAGGGTGCCAATCACCGGCACCAGCGCTAGCACCCCGCCCAGCCAAAAGATGATGGCGAAGTAGAAGATGGCGAAGGGCAGTTCCATGAACACCGTGGCCAGTGGCCCGGTGAAGAACTCGCGCACCGACTCGAAGTCCTTGATACGGGCCACCTGTGCACCAATTGTCGCGCGCTCGGTGAAACCAGGCGGCAGCGACAGAATGTGCTGAAAGATGTTGTTGCCCATGATGTTGTCGAGCCGCGCGCCGATGAAGGCGAGGATGCGGGCGCGAACCGCACGCAGCAGCGTGTCGAAGACAAGGGCGATGCCGACGCCCACGCAGAACGCCGCCAGCGTAGTCAGTGAACCGGTGCCGATCACCTTGTCGTAGACGTTCATCACGAATAACGGCGTGCCCAGGCTCATGACGTTAAGAAACAGCGTCACGAAGAAGGCCTGCCAGAACAGCGGCCGAAAGCGGTCGAGCACCGTACGGAACCAGCCGGAACGGGCTGGGGCGCTCTCACCGATTGCCGTGAAAAAATACGCAGTACCCTTGACCGAGGCCTCGGTGAATTCGCGAACAGCGCCCTGGGTGCTGTCGAACACTTCGATCACATCGTCCCTGCTGGACTTCACGATCAGGGCGTGACCCTGATCGGGCAGGAACAGACAGGGGAGCAAGCGCGGGTCAATTTCCTCGACCGTCGCCCGCACTGGGCGGCTGGAATAGTTTAGGTTCGCCATGACATTCCTTAGACCGGTGAGGTCCAGGTCATTGGCGAAATGCGGCAAGGCCTCGGCCACGTTGCGCGGATCGCCCTTCCAGCCCAGCGCCTTGAGGAGCGGCAAAAGGCAGGCGGCAAGGTCGGAGGCAGCGGTAAAGCCGCCCAGCGCGTTCTGGGCCATCTGAGCCTGATAGGCCTCGACAGCGTGGGAACTGGCTTTGGGCTGCGCAATGGCGGGCGTGGCTATGGTCATGCCGGCGCCCCCTGGGAAATCACCCCCACGGGCTTGTTGTCCTCGCCCGGGCGCACGGTCAGTCGGCCTTGATCCAGATCGTAGATGCGGTCGGCGAGCTTGACCAGGGATGGACGGTGGGTCACCAGAACCAGGGTGCGTTTACCCTTGGCACGCTCCAACCAGACGCGCAAATAATTGTCGCCTGCACTGTCGACGGCGGTATTCGCCTCGTCAAACAGCACGATGCGCGGATTGTTGACCAGGGCACGCGCGATGGCGATACGCTGCTTGATGCCGCGGGGCAAGCTATCATAGGCACCGCCGCCCACAATCGTATCAAAGCCCATGGCCATGGTCGCCACCACCTCGTCCAGGCCCAGAAGGCTCGCAGTCTCTACCGCGATATCCTCAAGCTCGGGGCGGAACATGGTGATATTCTGCAAGATGGAGCCTTGGAACAGTACGCCGGATTGCGGCAGATAGGCGATCTTGTCGCGCACTGACTGAGGCTCGAAGCCGGTTACATCCTGGCCGTCGATCAGCACGCGGCCCGATTGCGGCCGAAGGGCGCCCTGCATCAGGG
>JAEZFE010000064.1 GCA_023437865.1 Pseudomonadota bacterium
GCTGGGCGGCGGCGCGCCCGCCCTCGGTCATCCAACTGCGCATGCTCGGCGGCGCGCTGGCGCTGATGCTGGGCGGCTTTACTTGGTTCTGGCGGCGGCGCGTGGCCGAGCGCCGGGACGCCCAGGCCCGCATGGCGCGGTCGGAGAACCGCCTGTCCTCCATGCTGGCGGCGGCGCCCTTTCCGCTGGCGGTGCTGCACCGCCACGGTGGCCGCATCCTTTACGCCAATCAGCGCGCCGGCCGGCTGATCGGGGCGCCCGTCGAACATCTGGTGGGGCGGCGGCTGCCGGCGGGTACCGTGCATTCGCGTGACCGCGCCCGGCTGATGGCACGGCTGGCCGAACGCGGCTTTGTCGACGATCTGGAGGTCCGCCTGCGGGGCGCCGGCGGGCGGCCGTTCTGGGCCCTGGTGTCCATGATCCCGTTCGAGCAGGACGGTCCCGCCGTGCTGGTGGCGTGCAACGACATCACCGCGCGCAAGGCCGTCGAATCGGCGCTGCAGGACCAGTTGGCCCTGCACCAGACCGTCATCGATACCATTCCCAACGCCATCTTCTACAAGGACACCGAGGGCCGCCATCTCGGGTGCAACCGCGCCTTCGTCGATCTGGTCGGCATGCCGCGCGACCAGATCATCGGCAGCGACCTCAAGGGTCTGGGCGGCGATTCCGAACTGATCGCGCGCGCCGATGAATCCGACCGCCAATTGATCGCCGGCGAAAGGCGGATGGACGTCTACGAGACGACCATTCGTCACCCCACCGGCTGGGTCATGCGGGCGCTGATGCACAAGGCGGCGTTCCGCAACACCGACGGCCGGGTGGTCGGCATCGTCGGCGCGGTGACCGACATCACCGACCGTATCGCCTTCGAGGACGAACTGACCCGCGCCCGCGACCAGGCCGAGGCGGCCAACCGCGCCAAGTCGGAATTCCTGGCCGTCATCAGCCACGAAATCCGCACGCCCATGAACGGCATCCTGGGTATGGCCCATCTGCTGCTCGACACCAGGCTCGACACCATCCAGCACGAATACGCCGCCACCATCCATTCGTCCGGCGAGGCGCTGCTGACCATCCTCAACGACATCCTGGACTTCTCGCGGCTGGAGGCCGGGCGCACCTGGGTGCAGGCCGAGACCTTCGAACTTCCCGCCGTGCTGCAGAACGTGATCGCGCTGATGGCCCCCCGCGCCCGCGAAAAGGCGGTGGAACTGGCCCTCGATCTGGCGCCCGACGTGCCGGCCAACCTGGTGGGCGACGTGGCGCGGCTGCGCCAGGTGCTGCTGAACCTGGTGGGCAACGCGGTCAAGTTCACCGAAAAGGGTGGGATTGGCGTCTCGGTGTTCCTGACCGGCCGCAAGGGCGGCAAGCTGCTGCTGCGTTTCGACGTGCGCGACACCGGCGTCGGCATCGCGCCCGAGGCCCGTCACCTGCTGTTCAACTCGTTCAGTCAGGCCGACAGCTCGATCTCACGGCGCTTCGGCGGCACCGGGCTGGGACTAGCCATCTCCAAGCGGCTGGTCGAGCTGATGGGCGGCGAGATCGGGGTGGACAGCGAGATCGGGCGCGGCTCGCGCTTCTGGTTCACTCTGCCCTTCGACCCCGCCGACGGCGAGGTGGTGCCGCGCGCCGAGGCGCCGCCGCTGCCCGCCGAACGCCCGCTGGAGGTGCTGCTGGCCGAGGACAATCCGGTCAACCGCATCGTCGCCGAGCGGGTGCTGGCCAAGGCCGGTCATCACGTCACCACCGCTGGCAATGGCCGTGAAGCGGTGGCCGCGCTGGCGGGCCGCCCCTTTGACGTGGTGCTGATGGATGTGCACATGCCGGAAATGGATGGAATCGAGGCCACCCGCCGGATCCGCGCCCTGCCCGGTGGCGCCGCCCGCACCCCGATCATCGCCCTGACTGCCAACGTGCTGGCCGGCGATATGGAGCGCTGCGTCGAATCGGGCATGGACGGCTATCTGGCCAAGCCGTTCAAGCCGGCGGAGCTGCTGTCCATGGTGGCAAAATGGGGCGAGATGGAGCGGGTGGCGTAACACGCCCCCGCACGGGAAATTACTCGCCGTACTCCGCCGCGCAATTGGGCGTCTCGTACACACTCACCTTGACCAGGCGGGCGGTGCCGCCCGAGCGCTGGTGCACCGGCTTCGCCAGCTTGACGAACCAATGCCGGGCCAGACATTCGGCGGTGGGCTGAAACGGCACCACCGTCAGCTTGGTGCCCAGCCGGGTATCGGTGGTGGTGGTCTCGCCATGGGCGCGGACTTCCGCCTCCAGGCTAGCGATCCAGGAGGGGACGTCACCCGGCGGCGCAAACATCGCCAGCAATTCGCGGTCGGCCAAGGCGGCGATGAAGCCGTGGTCGCAGGGCTCGTCCACCGCCTTCAGCATTTCCTCTTTCAGGAAGCCGAAATCCACCACCATGTCGGTCTGCTCGCCGTCATGATGCAGGTCCACCGCCTCGCAGACTGCCTCGATGCCGTAACGGTGGCCGTGCACGTGCCGGCATTTCGAGCCGTGGGGCATGATGCGATCGCCGGCAACGATCTCGATGCGGCGGGTGACGCGGTAGGGCGCCGTCATGGGAAAGCCTTCACGGAATGCCGAGGATCTTGTGGGTCTGCAAGCTGAGCCGCCAGCCCGGATGCGTCAAGCAATACTCCACGCATGCCTGGGTGTTGGCGGCGCGGTCCGGCCCATCCATGGGCTGCAGGAAATGATGACGGAACGGCAGGCGCACCAGCGCCGCCGGGTCCAGCCCGGCCTGTGGCCACACCAGCTTCAGTTCCTCGCCCACCGTCACCGCCAGCTCGGTGCCGGCCTTGGGGCTGACGCATACCCAGTCGATGCCGGGCGGCAACGCGCGGGTGCCGTTGGTCTCGACGGCGATCTCGAAGCCCCGTGCATGCAGTTCGTCGATCAGTGCCGCATCCAGTTGAAGCGAGGGCTCGCCGCCGGTGCAGACCACATAAGGCTGCCCGCCGTGCCCCTGCGGCCACAGCGCCGCCACCGCGCTGGCCAGCGCCTCGGCGCCGGCGAATTTGTCGCCGCCGACGAAATCGGTGTCGCAAAAGCGGCACTGGGCGGCGGCGCGGTCGTCCTCGCGGCCGCTCCACAGATTGCAGCCCGCGAAGCGCAGGAACACCGCCGCGCGCCCCGCCTGGCCGCCCTCACCCTGAAGCGTGAAGAAAAGTTCTTTGACGGTATAGGTCAATGATCGCTGCCGTGAAGCACCTGGCCGGCAATGCCGGTATCGTAGCTCGCGCCGTCAACGGGCAGCGTCACCGCATAGGGGAAGCTGGCGCGGATCAGGCCCTTGCGTTCCAGCGCTACCCACACCGCCTGATTGCCCAGGCCGGTGGCATCGCGCGACATCATCACCTTGCGGCCGACGTGGAAATGGTCGCCATGCGGGCGCGGCAGGGTGGTCAGCACCTTTTCGCCGGACTCGGTGGTGGTGCAGCTCTCGGGATGCCGGGCCAGTTCCTGGAACAGCACCAGGGTCTTGCACTGCAACGGATTCAGCTTGAGTGGGTTCACTTTCGGCGGCATGGGAGACTCCTTGTTGCCCGGGGATTAACCACGACCGGGCACGTTTTCAAGCAGTTTAACCACCAAGGGCATGTCAGGCACCAAGACAAAGTGCCCGGGCGCCGCCCAAGCCCTTGGTGACCTTGGCGGGGAATTACTGGCGCGGGCCGCGCGACCAGTCGCCCTTGATCGCCTGCACGATACTGAGCGCCGCGATGGCCGCCGTCTCGGCGCGCAGGATGCGCGGGCCCAGCGAGACCGGCTTGGCGAAGGGCAGCTTGGCGAGAGCCGCGCGTTCCTCCGGCGCGAAGCCGCCCTCGGGACCGACCAGGACCGCCAGTGGGCCAGCAGGCAAGCCGGCCAACATTTCGGCGATGGGCGCGCCGGTGCCGGTCTCGTCGAGGAACAACAGCGTGCGGGCGACATCCCAGCCGGCCAGCGCCTTGTCGAGCGGTGCGGGCTCCATCACCACCGGCACGCTCAGCCGCTCGCATTGCTCGGCGGCCTCCACCATGTGGGCGCTCAGGCGTTCGGTGTTGACCCGGCTCATCACCGTCCGGCGGGTGAATACCGGCCACAATGCCGAAGCTCCCAATTCGGACGCCTTCTCGGCCACCAGATCGATGCGCTCCTTCTTGATGGGCGCGGCGACCAGCCACAGATCGGGCCCGGCGGCCTGGGGCCGGGTCTGGGCATCGAGCGTGATGGCGACGGCATTCTTGGCTACGTGGGCGAAGGTGCCGCGCCACTCGCCGTCACGGCCATTGAACACCAGCACGTCCTCGCCCGCCTTGGCGCGCATGACGTTGGCGACGTAATGGGCGTGCTCCTTGCAGAGCGCCAGCGGGCCGGGGCCGAGATCGGCGGTAACGTAGAGGCGAATGGTCATCGTCACGTTCTAGGGCAGGAGGCGCGCACAGGCAACCTACTCCACCCGCTCTACCCGCAGCGCGATCCCGTCGACGCCGACCACCTTGACCCGCGCCCCCACCGGCAGATCCTCGCCGGTCACCTTCCAGGTGGAATCGCCAACCTTCATGCGGCCCTGCCCGTCGAGGATGGGCGTGATCAGCGTGTGGATGGTGCCGATGTATTGCTGGGCGCGGCGGTTGAGCATCGGCTCGTCGGTCACCGGCTGCTGAAGGCGGGCGTACAGCCTGCGGCCGGCCAGCAGGCAGATGACGGTGAGCAGCGCGAACAGCAGCGCGGCGGCCTGCCAGGTCATGGTCGGGAACATGTAAGCGGCCACACCGGTCAGCAGGGCGGCGGCCCCCGGCCACAGCAGGAAGGTCCCGGGCACCACCACCTCCAGTGCGATCAGCACGAAGCCCAGGATCAGCCAATGCCAGAAATCGATGTCCATGGGCCGCTCCTCGCCCGCGGGCCTACGCCCGCGACTCCGGAAGGTTGCCGGCGGAGGGCACGCTGCCCTGACGGCGGCGCGGCGACTCGCCGGCAAAGGCATCCCGGGCGATCTCGGCCACGCCGGCTACCGCCCCGATCACGCCGGCGGCCTCCAGCGGCATCATCACCAGTTTCTGGTTGGGCGCCGACGCCACCTTTTCCAGCGCCTCTACATAACGCTGGGCAACGAAATAGTTCACCGCTAGAGCCTCGCCCTTGGCCACCGATTCCGACACCAGGGCGACCGCCTTGGCCTCGGCCTCGGCCTGGCGCTCGCGCGCCTCGGCATCGCGGAACGCCGCCTCGCGCCGGCCCTCGGCGGCCAGGATCTGGCTTTGCTTGAGGCCTTCGGCCTGCAGCACCTGGGCCTGCCTCAGCCCCTCGGCCTCCAGAACGGCGGCGCGCTTGTCGCGCTCGGCCTTCATCTGGCGGGCCATGGCGTCCACCAGGTCACGCGGCGGCGCGATATCCTTGATCTCGATGCGGGTGACCTTGACGCCCCACGGCTGAGTGGCCTCGTCCACCACGGTGAGGAGTTGGGCATTGATGCGGTCGCGTTGGCTGAGCAGCTCGTCGAGGTCCATGCCGCCCATAACCGTGCGGATGTTGGTCATGGTCAGGTTAAGGATCGCGAGCTGGAGCTGCGCCACCTCGTAGGCGGCACGGGCAGCGTCGAGCACCTGGAAGAACACCACGCCATCCACCGTCACCATGGCGTTGTCGCGGGTGATGATCTCCTGGCTGGGGACGTCGAGGACCTGCTCCATGACGTTCAGGCGCCGGCCGATACGGTCGATCAGCGGGAGGATGACGTGCAAGCCCGGCGACAATGTGCGGATGTAGCGGCCGAAGCGTTCGACGGTGAATTCATAGCCTTGCGGCACCACCTTGACGCCCAGCGCCACCAGCAGCACGCCCAGCGCCACCAAAACCAGCACCAACACGCTGAAAGCCGGCATCATGACGAGCTCCGTTCAATCGCTGCCAGTGCAAGGATACCCCAAGCGTCCTCGCCTGTCGCGTGCGGAAGCCGTCAGGCGATGCGCCTCTCTTCCTCCGGCGGTGGTCGGCGCACGGCTTTGCGGTAAGCCGGTTCGGGGATCCAGGCGCGGTGGCAATCGCCGCACCAGCCAACCTTCCCCAAATGGTCGGAAAGCAGGCGATGGTTCTGCGACCCGCAATGCGGGCAGCTCTGATCGGCGTTTTGCATGGTTGAACCCCGGCGCTAAACGAGCGAGGCCGGAGCGTATGCTTTTATCAGCAACAAATACCACTATACTTATGGTTTAGCGCTTGATCCTTCTGATCATTAAAGTGGCAATATTATGTCTTCTTGAGATGTTTTGTGGGTAAAACTTTGTAAAATTTTACGCATTGCCGGCTGTTGCCGTGGCTGGCGCGGACGGGCATAAACCGAGCATCCGGATTAATGGTTGGGGATGGGCATGGACAGCATCGGCATCGTGGGCGCGGGTGCGTGGGGCACGGCTCTGGCGGCGACTGCGCGCCGGGCGGGCCGCAAGGTGAGCCTGTGGGCGCGTGAGAGCGAGTTGGCCCAGGCCATCAACGCCACCCGCCGCAACACCCTGTACCTGCCCGACGTCGAACTGGCCGAAGGCATCCGGGCCACCACGGACCTGGCCGAGGTGGCGGCGGCCGACGCTTTGCTGCTGGTTACCCCGGCCCAGCATCTGCGCGCCGCTTGCCGTTCACTGGCGCCGTTGTGGCGCGCGGGTGTTCCGGCGGTGATTTGTGCCAAGGGCATCGAGCAAACCACCGGCGCCATGATGACCGAGGTGGTGGAGGCCGAGTTGCCCGCCGCCGCCATCGCCGTGCTGTCGGGCCCCACCTTCGCCATCGAGGTGGCACGCGGCCTGCCCACCGCCGTGACCCTGGCCTGTGCCGACGCCGCCTTGGGCCAGGCGCTGGTCGAAGCCATCGGCACCACCAGCTTCCGCCCTTATCTGGCTGACGATCTGGTCGGCGCCGAGATTGGCGGCGCGGTCAAGAACGTGCTGGCCATCGCCTGCGGCATCGTCGAGGGCCGCGGCCTGGGCGACAACGCCCGTGCCGCCTTGATCACCCGCGGCCTGGCCGAACTGACCCGGCTGGCTGTCGCCAAGGGCGGCCGGCCCGAGACGCTGATGGGATTGTCGGGCCTGGGCGACCTGATCCTCACCGCGTCCTCGCCGCAGTCACGCAACTACTCGCTGGGCCTGGCCCTGGGCGAGGGCAGGAGCCTGAGCGACATCCTCAGCCAGCGCCGCGCGGTAACCGAAGGCGTATGGAGCGCCGGCGCGGTGGTTGAAATGGCGGCATCCCTGGGGGCCGAGATGCCCATCTGCCAGGCGGTTGACGCGGTCATCAACAAAGGTGCCGCCCTTGATGAGGCCATCCGCGCCCTGCTCTCGCGCCCGTTCCGGGCCGAGGGCGTGTAGCTTTCTTCAGTCCCAGGATCGCAAGCCTCTTGGTGCGGGGCCGTCTTGGTGGTGAAATCGATCCCCCCTATAGCAAGAGGTGTGTGATGTTCGTCGTTCATTGCCAGGACAAGCCCGGCGCCCAGCAGGTCCGTCTCGACAACCGTGCCGCCCACCTGGAATTCCTGAAGGCCAATATCGACAAGATCGTGATGGCCGGCCCGGTGCAGACCGATGACCGCACCGGCATGGTGGGCTCGGTGCTGGTGCTGGATTTCGCCGAGCGCGCCGAACTGGACGCTTTCCTGGCCCAGGACCCCTATGCCAAGGCCGGCCTGTTCGCCGCGGTGACCGTGCTGCCCTATAAGAAGGTGCTGCCGTGACAGCCTTCTGGCTGGTCAAGTCCGAGCCGGGCGCCTGGTCGTGGGACGATCAGGTGCGCGATCAGGTGACGGCATGGACCGGCG
>JAEZFE010000113.1 GCA_023437865.1 Pseudomonadota bacterium
CCGTGCCGCGCAGCAGCGTGGCGTAATGGCCCGACATCGGGGCCACCACCAGCACGCGCGGGTCGCGGCGGTCGGTCTGGCGCTGGAAGTGCAGCAGGTCGCAGAACGGCTTCTTGTAGACCACCACCTCGCTGACCGGCACGTCCTTGCCGTCGATCTTGGTGGTGGGCAGGTTGAAGGCAGGCTTGGCGTAACGCCGGGTGGTGCGCTCCAGCAATTCGGCGCCGGCGGCCACGGCACGGCCGAGGCTGGTATAGGACAGCGGCATGTACGGATTGCTGAAGGTGGTCCTGACCGCTTCGGCCCATAGACGGGCAGGCCCGAGCGCGGCGTGCTGGAACTCGTGCAAATGATAAAGCATCCACCAACCCCCTACCGAGGTATTACCTTGGATAGATTGTTACCCAATAGTGATAGGCCACTGCAATAAAATTATTCCAAATAGGCCTTCAGGCATGGGCATGATTCACCCCGAGCGCGTTGTGCACTGCGGTAGACTCAGGATAGGGGGCAGGGGTTAAGCGGGCTTGAATCCTGCTGCGGCGCAGCAAGATGTCACAGGGCGCGGTCGATCAGGTGGACGAAGCTGCCCATGACGTTTGCCGCGCGCAGGCCGGCTTGGCCCAGGGCGGTTCCGGCGGCGTCGGCGCAGGCGAATAGCGGCTCGCCGGCTTCGGCGGTGATGGTGGCGTAGTGGAATTCGTGGCCGCGATACACGGCATTCGCCGCGCCCAGTGGCCCGCCGGCCAGCAGCCGCGCCTGGCGGTAGCCCAGATGCAGGCGGCGGGCGGCGAAGCTGGTGTCCAGCGGCAGCAGCCCGGCCATCTGGTGCACGGCACCGGCCGCATCGGTGAGCGTACGGCCCAGCACCATGTAGCCGCCGCACTCGCCGAAAACCGGGCCGCCGGCCTGGCGCAGCCCCTGCAGGAAGCGGGTGTTGGCGGCCAGCCTGCCGGCATGCAGCTCGGGATAGCCGCCGGGCAGGTAGACGGCGTCGCCGTCCGGGGCCTCGTCGGCCAAGGGCGAGAAGAAGCGAATGTCGGCCCCGGTCCGGCGCCAGCCCTCCAGCAGTGCCGGATAGGCGAAGGCGAAGGCGGTGTCGCGCGCCACCGCGATCCGCTGGCCCAGCGGCGGCACCATGGGGGCCGGCGGCGCCGTCAAAGCGGAGGGCCGCGCCAGCGCCACCAGCGCCTCCACATCAATATGCTCCGCCACGGCGCACGCGGCGGCGTTGAGGAAGGCGGCAAGGTCGGGGTGCTCGCAGGCCTGAACCAATCCAAGATGGCGGCTGGGCACCGCCAGATCCTCCAGCCGGGGCAGGAAACCCAGCACCCCGATCTCCGGGCAGGCACGGGCGCAGGCCTCGGTGATCATGCGTTTGTGCTTGTCGCCGGCCACCCGGTTGAACAGCACGCCGGCCACGCGGACATCGGGGCGCAAATGGGCGAAGCCCTTCAGCACCGCCGCCGCCGAGCCGGTCATGCCGCGTCCGTCGATCAGCAGCACCACCGGCCAGCCGGTCAGCGCCGCCACGTCGGCGGTGGAGCCCGCCGGTTCGCCGGCTGCCACCGCGGCGCCGTCGAACAGACCCATGACGCCTTCGCACACCACCAGATCGGCATCCGCCGACACCTGCCCAACCAGCCCGGCCAGCGTCGGGCCGCGCATGGCCCAGGCGTCCAGGTTCAGGCAGGGGCGGCCGGTGGCGGCGGCGTGGAAGGCGGGGTCGATGTAGTCCGGTCCCACCTTGGCCGAGGCAATGCGCATCCCACGCCCGGCCAGATGGGCCAGCAGGCCCAGGGTCGCCAAGGTCTTGCCGCTGCCCGAGGAAGGCGCGGCCAGGATCAGGCCGGGGGCGGTCACTTCACCTGCTTGGCCAGGCTTGCCGCCAGCTGGTCCACCGTGGTGCCATGGGGGAAATGGGCGGCGAAGCGGCCATCGGGGCCGATCAGGTACAGGATCGAGGAATGGTCCACCGTATAGGTGGCATCGTCATCGCCCTTTCCGGTGGCCTTGGCGCGCTGGCCGTAGACCTTGTAGGCCTTCTTGACCGCGTCGATCTGCTCGGCGCTGCCGGTCAGGCCGACCATGCGGGGATGGAAGGCCTCGGCATAGCCCTTGACCACCTCTGGGGTGTCGCGCGCGGGGTCCACGGTGATGAACATCGGGGTGATCTTGTCGGCCTGCGCGGGCGGCAACTTGTCCATGGCGCCGGTGACGGTGGACAAGGCGGTGGGGCAGACGTCGGGGCAGAAGGTATAGCCGAAGTAGATCAGCATCCATTTGCCGCGGAAATCGGAATCGGTGACGGTCTTGCCGGCGCCGTTCACCAGGGTGAAGGGGCCGCCGATAAGGGGGGTGCCGCCGTGGTCGCCGTCGGTCATCATCAAGCGGCCGCCGAAGGCGATGATCGCCACCACCACCACGGCAATCAGGGCGACAAGAGTGTTCTTCTTCACGGGCTGTTCCTCTCAGGCGGCCAGCTGCCAGGCCATGAAGCCCAGCACGCCGGCATTGGCCGCCAGCAGTAGCGGCGACCATTTGAGCAGCGGCTGGCGCCAGCGGCTGATGGCGAAATGGCCGATGGCGCCCACCGCCACCAGGGCCGGGGCGGTGCCGGTGGCGAAGGCCAGCATGGCGAAGGCGCCGGCCAGCGGATCGGCAGTGGCCGCCGCCGCCGCCAGAGCGGCATACAGCAAGCCGCAGGGAATGAAGCCCAGGGCGACGCCCAGGGCATAGCCGCGCAGGCCGGTGGGGTGGGCGAACAGCGGGCGGGCCCAGGCGCCCACGCTGCGGCTCCACCACGACCCTCCCGAACTACCGCCCAGTAATGTCTTGAGCCGGGGAACCGCCATGCCCAGCAGGAACAAGGCGGCGAAGGCCAGCAGCAGGGCGGCGGCCAGCCGGAACCAGCCGGCCAGCGCGCCTGCCAGGGCGCCGCCGACGGCACCCAGCGCGGCATAGGTGGTGGCGCGGCCCAGGTGATAGGGCAGCAGCGCGGCGCCCGACAGGCGCCGCCATTCGCTCATGGCTGCCACCGGAACCTGTTCCATGCGCGACGCCACCTGGCTCAGCACAAAGGGTCCGCACATGCCGGCGCAATGGGTGGCCGAGCCGATCAGGCCGGTTACGAACAGGCTGGTCAACAGCCCGCCGTTCTCGGCCACGGTGGTGCGGCAGACGGACAGGCCGGCGGACAGGGCGGTTAGCGGATCCATGGCGGGTGAAGAATAGGCCGCCCGCCCCGGGGGATCAACCGGGGTTCCACCAATCCAGCTTCGCGCGCAGGGCGACCACGCCGCCCACCACCAGCATGGCTGGCGGCTCCACCGGCCGGGCGGCCAGGTCGGCGATGACGCGGCCCAGGGTGGATTCCAGCACCACTTGGCGCGGTGTGGCGGCCTTGGAGACCAGTGCCACCGGTTCGTCCGGCTTGCGCCCGGCGGCCAGCAGGCGGGCCACCACCTTGTCCAGGTGGCGCAGCGCCATATAGAACACCAGCACCTGGGCACCGCGCGCCAGCCCGTCCCAGTCGAAACCGGCGGGCATTTCGCCATCTTGGCCGTGGCCGGTCACGAAGGCGATGGATGAGTTGCAGTCGCGTGCGGTGGTGGGAATGCCGGCATAGGCCAGCCCGCCCACGCCGGCGGTTACCCCCGGCACCACGCGGAACGGAATTCCGGCATCGGCCAGGGCCAGCGCTTCCTCGGCGCCCCGCCCGAACACGAACGGATCGCCACCTTTCAGCCGCAGCACCCGCTTGCCCTGCCCCGCCAGTTCCACCAGCCGGCGGTTGATATCTGTCTGCTTGGGGCTGGCGGTGCCGCCCCGCTTGCCCATGGGCTCGATGATGGCCTCAGGCCGCGCCAGGGCAACGATGCGCGGGTCCACCAGGGCGTCGTGCACCACATGGTCGGCCTGCTTCAGCGCATGCAAGGCCAGCAGGGTCAGCAGCCCGGGGTCGCCGGGTCCGGCCCCGACCAGCCAGACGCTGCCGGGGGTGAAATCGGGAAAAGTCGTGTCCATGGGCCCAATCATACGCGAAGCCCGCCGCCATGTCCTCTCAGCTGGCGAGGCCGCCCCGGTCCAGCCGGGCATGGTCGTAGCGCAGCAGGCCGTTGGCGCGGATGAGCGCGCGGATGGTGTCGACGTAGGCCTGCCCGCGCTCGGAATAGCGGGTCAGCGTGCCGGCCAGTGAATGACCGTCGGGGAACGCGCCCCGGGCCCGGGCCTTGGCGCGGGCGTTGCGCAGGGGCTCGTAGGCACCGTGGGTGTTCAAGTTGTGGACATAGGCGCGCACCGCCTCGTGCAGACTGGCAAACGCTGCCATGCGCGGGCCGTCCTGGTCGCCCTCGGGCGTCACGTCGTCGCCCACATGGCCGAACAGATTGTTGGCCTCGCGTACGAAGCGCGAGGTGCCCCAGCCCGATTCCTCGGCGGCCTGGGCCAGGGCCAGCGATGGCGGCACCACATCGACACGGCGC
This sequence comes from Pseudomonadota bacterium, assembly GCA_023437865.1. Taxonomy (GTDB): domain Bacteria; phylum Pseudomonadota; class Alphaproteobacteria; order Rhodospirillales; family Magnetospirillaceae; genus Magnetospirillum. Next base: position 4,485 of record JAEZFE010000113.1, read on the forward strand.
AGCAACTGGGCGGGCGAAGCGCCCTCGGCGCCGTAGCGCGCGCCGATTTCGGCCAGCCAGTTGTCGTCGCGCGGTATGCGGCCCGTGGCCATGGCTTCCAGCCGGCGGCGGTCCTCGGCGATCTCCTCGTTGACCACCAGCACCAAGGGCAGCATCAGGCGCAGGAACACGCGCTTTTTGGTGTCCACCTCGGGCAGATCGCCCAGGTCTGCGGGGACGGTGGACAGGAACAGCGGCGGCACGGCGGCGCCCTGCGCCACGCGCTCCAGGCGATAGCCCATGCGGTGGAAGGCCTGGTCCAGTCGCTCCGCATTGTCGCGCTCGGACGCATCCAGCGCGGTCTCCAGCCCCACCGGCTCGCCGCGCACCAGCGAGCGCCACAACGGTGAATCCACCCCCAGGGCCACCAGGCCATAAAGCAGCGCCACCACGGCGGCGATGCCGGCGGGGGCGAGGAATGAGGGTTTCGGTTGGTCGGCCATGCACGTCTCCTGCGATGGCAGACCTTAGCCAAAAGAAAACGGCGCCTTCAAGGCGCCGTTTGGTCCTGCTTTTTCGCCCTTGGGCGTCGGGCGGGCGTCCAGCTATTCGATAGCCTGAACCGCCACCACCTCGGGAACATAATACTTCAGCATGTTCTCGATGCCGTGCTTCAGCGTCGCGGTCGAGCTGGGGCAGCCGGCGCACGAGCCCTGCAGGTGCAGGTAGACGATGCCGTCATCGAACGAGCGGAAAATGATGTCGCCGCCGTCCTGGGCCACCGCCGGGCGCACGCGGGTGTCCAGCAGTTCCTTGATCTGCTTGACGATGGCGCTGTCGGCCTCGGAATCGCCGGCCGGGCCCTGGCCCTCCAGCATGACCGGCTGGCCCGAGGAATAATGCTCCATGATGGCGGCCAGGATCTGCGGCTTCAGCACGCTCCAATCGGCGTCGCCGGCCTTGCCCACGGTGATGAAGTCGCCGCCCAGGAACACGCTGGCGACACCGTCCACGCCGAACAGACGGCTGGCCAGCGGCGAGCCCTTGGACCCCTCGGCGGTCAGGAAGTCGGCGGTGCCCACGCCCATGACGTCGCGGCCGGGCAGGAACTTGAGCGTGGAGGGATTGGGGGTCGGTTCGGTCTGGATGAACATGGGGTCCTCGTGGAAGTCGGGTGGAAATTCCCGCTGGGGGACGTCGGTGTGGGGAAGCCGAAAGAGGTAAATGGCCCGGTTCCGGCTCCAAGTCAAGGGAATGACCCAGCGCGGCGCTAGGCGATTGCCTCCAGCTGCTCGTCGGAAAGGTTGCCGGGCACGATGGTGATGGGCACGCGCAGCTTGCCGATGAATTTGCCGGTCATGGCGGTGACCAGCGGGCCGGGGCCGCCCGGGCCGGTATCGGCGGCCAGCACCAGGATCGAAATCTGCGGCTCCTCGTCGATCAGCTTGATCAGTTCGTCGCGCGGGTTGCCCTCGCGCACATAGAGCACCGGCAGGTGGCCCGAGATGTCGTTGACCTCGGCGGCGATGCGCTGGAGCAGCTCCTCGGCCTCCTGCCGGGCCTCGGCGCGCATCAGGTTGCCGATGGTAGCGAAATGCTGGAACTCGGCGGGCTCGACCACGCGCAGCAGCGCGACCCGGCCGCTAGTATGGCGGGCGCGGCGGCAGGCATAGCGCAATGCCGCTTTCATCTCCTCGGTATCGTCGACCACCACCAGGAAGACGCGGTTGCTGCTGGGACGTTCCACCGCCATGTCTCCATCCCCCCGCTCAGTTCTTTCTCATCACCACGGCAGCCGCCCATCCGGCGGAGGCCGCAAGCAGAACCGCGATGATACCGTAGAGTGCCGCCTGCTGGTGGGCGAAATCGTACACGTCGGCACCGACGCCGATCTTCGAGATCACCAGCGGCGTGGTCTGGGCGCTTACCACATCGCCATTGGCGATCAGATAGACCTCGACCAGATAGGTGCCCACCGGCACGTTGGCCGGGAAATGCACGTCGGTGCGGAACAGGCGGCGGCCCAGGAAGCCGATGTCCTGCACGGAATCGCCGTACAGCCCCTGGGATTGCTTGAGGCGGATCAGCGCCTGGCGGTATTGCCCGCCATCGGCCTTGCCATCCTTGGGGCGGATGTCGAGGTCCAGATGCTCCAGGCCGATCTGGTGGCGCTCCAGCACCGCGGGCGGCGCGATCTCGGCCAGCGGCCGGGTGGCGGCGACGCGGTAGAACGACGGAGCGTTGCCGATCTCCGCCAAGCCCGAATTGATCCAGATGCCGACGGTGCGGTCCTTGCGGCGGATGGTTTCGGCGCGGTTGGGACCGCGCACCACCACCACCACGTCGGTGCCGCTGGTCCCCGGCACTTCCTCGACGGCGCCGAAAAGCAGCACGTCGGTTCCCGCGAAGCCGGTGGTGATGGCGACCAGATGGCGCGACAGGTCGGCCACCAGCGGCTCGGCCCGGGCCGGGGCCGCCAGCAGCACGAGCGCGAGGGTCAGGATGCGGATCATGTCAGCCCCCTCCCCTGTCGTCGCGGCGCCCTCAGCGGGCCAGTTGCTCGGCGATCTCGGTCAGCGGCGCGCGGGCGCGCGGCAGGTAAAAGCCCAGG